>NZ_WEKT01000020.1:0-65885 GCF_009874545.1 Vibrio eleionomae
GTGTAATATAGTCTTAAATTTGATAAATGATTGACAAAACGTGCCATTAATATAGTATCCATTCAAACTTATATTAGTAAAAACCTAATTTTTTAAGATTTTAGTTTATGGCATATAAAGAGTTAAAGATTAGTCATTTAAAAACGTTAATTGTCGATCGCTCTGACTTTTCCTTAACTAATATACGCAGTATTCTACATAAAATAAGTATTACTGATGTAAAAATAGAAAAAAAAATTGACGCAGCAGAAACTCTAATAAAGAAAAGCATTGAAGATCATTATCTCTACGATTTAATAATTGTAGACTACGATATCTCTAAATTTCTCACGCCTAAGAAAGTTGAAAAGTTTCTACAAATCATAAGTCCCCGCAGTTGCTTGGTTCTAACCAGTGCCGATCACAGTAAAGAAAACATCATCCGTATGCTTGAAAATGAGCCAGATGATATTCTTTTGAAACCCTATCGTATAGATATCTTGAAGAATCGTTTACGCAATAATGCCCGCAACGTTATCGTTACCGGGGACTTGCGTAAAGCTCTAGAGCAGCGCAATAGTAAAGAAATTCTTGAAGCGATTCATGAGATAGAGCGACACAACGAGTACGGTATCTCATCGACTTGGTTGAATAAGTTAAAAATTAAAGCCACTTATGATGATCAGCTCTATGAAAAGACAATTACGGCAGCGGAACACTTCCTTAGTTACAGCGAAGCTGAATGGGCCCGTAATTATCTGTGCCGTTCATTGGTGAAAGAATCCTTTTATGATAAAGCCATTCAAGAAGCGAAAATTGGTCGACGTAAATACCCGATGTCGACCAATTTTTGTGTCGTGATGGGACAGGCATTCCTAATGAAAGGGGATATTAAACAGGCTGAGATTCAATTTCGTAAAGCAGCCGCGATTAATCCAGACTGTATTGATGCTTCTTTAGGTTTAGTTGAAAGTATCGGGCAACACGATAACGTTGACAAGTTAGTTAAACGTTATGAAAAGCTGTTCAATCAAGTGGAAGGGACTATCTACGATAACGTGGATTACTATATTGATTATGCGAATGCTTTAAAAGAGTTATCTGATGTTAGTGTTATTGGTGAACAGATGACTCATCTGATGCTTGCAGACGAAATTTTAAAAAAAGGCAAAGCCAATTTTCCTAACGAATCAATTGTTGATATCAATATTAAGTTACAAGAGGTCGCACGTGACATCATTGAATGTAGAACTAACAACGCGTTAAATATGCTCAATGACATTGTTGATAGTCATCAAGAAGACATTATTTCTTCAGTGAGCACAACGGCGAACGTCGCATTTATGTATGATGTGCTGTGTGAGAAGGATAGATTAGATAAGTTTCTGACTGAATTAGAGTTATCTGAATTGCAACTCTTTAACGGAGTAAGTAATGCTACGAGAATCAAACAATTAACGTTACAACGTTACGCTTCAAGGCGGAAAGGAACTGGTCTTAGCGGTAAGGATTACGCGGCACTAAAAGAGGAAATTAATAACTTTCTTCATCAAAACGATTATGATATGGCTGCTGTTAAGCTTAAAGAGTTATTAGATTATGGTAAGTACGTTCCAAGTTTAATTTTATTCTATTTAAAGTTACGTGTAGTTGGCTGTATTCACAAAAGTTTTAACCGCCGCTCAGTTGCGGCTTATAACGATGCACTTAATTTTGCTCGGAATAATTTAAGACATGAACGTGATTTACACCAATTAGACATGATAGTAAAAAGTTACAAGAGCGATCGTGTTAAAGCAAGCGCTTGAATCATTTACAATGTCACGGTGTCACAAATCAGCCTGTATGCAAATTAATTTATATACATCTACTGGCGCTTAACCTATGGAAGAACTACGATTAAACGGTTAGTTAATTATCTGCATACTTAATATCCCATTCGGATAAACTCCTTTACCCGCATTTATTGCGGGTTTCTTTTATGTGATTATTCACAATACTTCGATTGTTTAACGGCTCGCCAAAAAGTTTACTATATAGTAAACTTTGGTATTAATTATTTAATTTTTGCTATTTAGTAAAATAATGGAGGCAGGTATGAGCCGTTTATCCATAGGTGAAACGCTTAAAGAAGAACGTAAGTCTAAAGCTATGACCCAGAAGCAGGTTGCAATAGAGACCGGTATACATAACACCACAATTTCTCAAATCGAGTCTGGTCGTTTTACTGGTTCACTTGATATCTTAGAACGTTATGTTTGTTACCTTGGTTTTGAACTTAATATCACTCCAATGAAAAGAACACTCCCAGATTTCGATAACCTTAGCACGTTATTTTCTGATGAGGACTGATTGATGTACGAAGACTTCCCGAAACAGATAAAGAAGTTAAAGGTCTCTGCTCAAGGACAACAACTTGGTATCTTAACTCATGAATCAAACCATTTTTATCAACCAACCCAAGATACATTGCATGTCTCTTTAACGATGACTGGAAAAGGGTATGACGGTTATAGCAATGGTGCTTTACATCCTATTTTTTCTCAAAACTTACCTGAAGGTGTTAACCGACGCTACATAGCACAAAAACTAGCAAGGTACGCAAAAGTTGATGATATGTATTTATTATCATTACAAGGTGATAGTGGCATTGGTCAACTCTGTTTCGATGGTGGATATCAATTGCCTAGTGTGGAACCGATGGAATTAGCCGATATCATTAATTATGATGGTTCAACGCCACTGTTTCCACAGTTGATCGAGCGGTATTACCTGAGAAATACATTATCAGGTATGCAACCGAAGGTGAGTATCAGTACGGGGAGAACGGTACAGCAGGCTGATCTCATTGTTAAGGCATGCGATGAAGAATTTCCTTTGCTTACTGTCAATGAATTTGTCTGTATGGAAGCGGCGCGCTTTTGTGGTCTAAACCCACCTAAAACCTATCTATCCGAAAATTTGGAAACCTTCGTCATTGAGAGATTTGATACCCCTGATCCTAATGTGTTTTCTGGATGCCAATTAGGGTATGAAGATTTCACGGTGCTTTTGGGCAAAAGTAACTCTCCTGATGCGAAATACACGGGTAGTTATGAAACGTTACTCAAAGCGACGGCCATTTATACGGGCACTAATTACACGGAAATTGAAAAGATGTATCGCTACGTTGTCTTCAATTGCCTAATTGGTAATGGTGATGCTCATCTAAAAAACTTCGCTTTGCAATATACACCGGATATGCAGAATATTTTTGTGTCACCTCCTTTTGATATCACCCATACGCCAGTTTATCCAACGCTCAATATTACTGGTGTTCAGATGGCATTGAAGATGGCTAAGAGTAAAGAATTCCCAGACCGGAAGACCTTACTCAACCTGGCAGAATCGAAAGAGTTTAAATTAAGAGACGCGAAAGAAATCATTGAATCAACGGCAGAAGGGATTTTGCAATCGATTGAAGGTAGTAGCGAAGTCAGTTTGATTCCAGGTTTAAGGGAGTCCATCATTAAGTCGGTCGATATTGGTGCTTCTTTGGCGTACAACAACAAAGGATACCGTCATGCGCCAAAAAGAAAGTATCCACGCTAGATAACGTAAGAACTTAACTAAGTAAGTTGAACGTTTTGTACTTCGTGTATTTATGAATGACCTTTGCGTCGATCGGTTGTGTGCAATAGCCAAGGCAGTAGTCATTAAAATAAACACGGCGATAGTGAATGTGGTCTTCATCAAGTAGTGCACTCACTTCTAATAATTTGCTCACTTTCTTGGTGCCCACTACCGTTTTACCAAACGCAGATGTAATCCATTGATAAAGTGGCTCGCTGATATTCAAGTTGAGCCGGCCATCGGTAACAGGCTCTAAAATGATGGCCAGGCTTGCCTTAGCAAACAGAGACATGATTTGCTGATCGCTTAATGCCAGCGTCGCGATCAGTTTTCGGTTGACGAAAAACGTTTGTTTGTAATTAATGACGTCGTCGTTAAAAAGAAGACGTTGGGAATCGGGGAGCGCATCACCGAGAACAGTCGAGACTGCGACACATGTTTTCGTCGGGCGCTCAAAGATTGTTTTACCTGCATCTATAATTTCAATATGTTGTTCTTCTTCTGTGGGCAATTCTTGCTGAGAAACGGGGACGATCTTTGGCGCTAGTGCCAAATTTTGTTCCAATGCTACTCGAGCTGAAGGTGTCAGCGTCAATGTTATTTGATTATCTTCTTGTTGTGAGGGTTTCATCCTAGCCAACCAAGCCGCTCCAGTCGCGTGCGCAACCTGGGCGATGGCTTTTCCTAGATTCATATCAATATCATCCGCCAAATAGACAGTGAGATCCTGATTTTTCATGGTTATCCTGTTCTTTTTCAGATAGATAAAGAAATTATCTCATATTCTCTCAATAGAAAGATCTTTCTTTTACTACTGTTCTCAGTCGAGCACAACGTTAGCCATAACGATACGATATCTATATCAAGCGGCCATGATAGAGTAGGGATAACATATAAAAAACTTGGTATAGGCAATTTGTTGTAATTCTTACTGAGTAGGTACTAGACTAAATAGTGATGAAATTGCCTTTCATAAAAACTTGCATGAATATAACTTCCATTCGCCCGCACCCTGCGGGCTTTTTTTGGTGTCTATCCAATCAACAGCTCCCAATAAAATTAGATACCTAGCGTTTAAACAAACTAGTGAGGAAATTGTGGTTATAGCGTTGATTAATAAGAAAACCAGCGCGGTTAATGTTTTCTTGTATAAACTCTGCGGCTTAATCAAAATGATCTAAAATAGGTAAGTTATAATAAGTGACAGTGTAATTAAAATCTCAGCATGTTGAGTCTTAAACAAAGGACCGTTCAATAATTCATTCACACTGCAAACTGGTCGTATTGGAAACAGGTAATTTATGGATCTCTAACAATTTTTCTTGTGCTAATGTTGGAGAAAAATCCGCATAGTGCTTTCGAACAATCGCTAAGATAGTCTGTCGATAATCACTGGAGATACGATTATTACTTGGCTTACCGCGAGCACCATGCACCAAACTGGCCGCACCGGACTCTCGTAGCCGGTTCATTAAACGTTGTACTTGGCGCTCACTCAAGTTGAGGATATCTGCCGCATCCTTAAATAAGTTCACATAAGAATGAGGCTAGCTGCAGAACCTAAAAAGTGACATTACAACTTTGCCCTTACACAAACAGTGCGTATTATATGTGTTATGTTAAATTCACCCTCAGTGTAAGTTAGTACACCAACTCTTCCTTTCATTATTTTATTCAACATAAGTCATTTACCATAAAGTATATAATATTCCTATTTGTCATCTTCGATTAAAAATAGGAATATTATTGTTGGCTATGTAATGCCATTGCGTTTTGTATCTGTGTTAAACTTGGCCATTCAATATCTCGAGCATCTTACTACTGCAGGCCTTAATGATTTGGTGGAATTAGATAAAATCCGTTGTTTAATGGCAACATCACTCATGATCGAAGCTATTACTCACAACAGAGATCATCGTTGGTTTGAACAATTTCGAGTCGGTCGATTGGACGAACATGATTTGGAAATGATGTTTTTGGGTATGATTCAACTTAATCAATTACCGAATACATTACCGCTTAGTAAAAAGCAACCAGAACAAACTAAACGCTTTAATGCTCGGGTCAACTCTGTCAATTACTTGGTTGCGGTTAAGATTATTCGAATGTGGCACAACATGAAATTTGGCTCTATTCATTATCGTGAGCGTATTCGCTATTACTTTACTCACGTGGAATCAATGAATTAATAAAAAGCGGCATAAGCGTAATGCCTCCCCAGCTAGAGCTAGCTTATGCCTAAACGACAATTGTCGTGTGAAATGATTACCCTGTGCGCATAAATTTTGCTTTGGCAGATACACAGCATTGGTCATTCACCAGTAAAGAAGCCGTCATATGCAGTATCCGATGGCGTTCTTTTTCAACGCTCGCTTCTATAATAACGAGATCGGAAATGTGTATTGTACTGTGATATCGCATGGTCAACTCAACAGTCATGGCCATAATGCCCGCTTGATTCAAGCAACTGACCATAGCGGTATCGAGTAATGTTGCAGCGATTCCACCATGTAAGATCCCTTTATAGCCTTGAAATTGTTCCTCGATAATATATTGAGACTTAACGGCTAATGGTGCTGTTTGAGTAAACGGCAAGTTTAACTCTAATACGTCTCTACATTCGTTAGGTTTCTCAATTGAATTTATCGCAGTATTAATATTAACGACCGCAGCCATGGCAACACTCTCTATTTTTACGACGTAATCCCTTAATGATTCCCATCATGTTACGAGTTGTTTGTTGCTCTTTTGTGGCACTCATTGTTTTACAACCACGAGTTCTCGCGTTCATTTCTTTTTTAGGTCTACCTACTTTTCCTTGCGAAACGTTAGTAAGTTCAGTACTGGCAGCTACATCTGGCCCAATATTCGAAAAATCACGGCAATGTCTAGGAAGAGAAAATACTTTAATTCCATGATTGAATAACCTTTTTAATGAATGTTGACCTATACCTTTTATGTAAACACACTTTACCTCGTGAGAAATAAGCCACTGGACAAATGCTCGTTTTTGACCGCATTTCTGATCAATATTTTCATATTGTGAAATGAATTGTCCCGACTCAGTTAATAACACATAGCTATGTGCTTTTGAGAAGTGATTAGAAACACAATCGTTATTTGTTTGTGGAATGACAATATTCATATCTTACCTCACACACTATTATTTGCATATGCTACTTATACGCCTTATTTATAGCATATGCAAACAATCAGCTTATAAAAAAACGGTAAGTTACCCTACCGTTCTTTATCTGTATTCGATGTTAAAGAAAAGTGACATCGTCACATTTTTAGAGCTTTACTATTTACAATACAATCTATCACTTTCTTTCGTGCAGACTTAACAAGATTAGCTAATGTTTGCCTTGAAACACCCATTTCAATAGCGGCTACTTGTTGCTGCATACCTTCTAAATCGACTAACCGTAATGCTTCGAACTCGTCTAGTTCGAGTTGTATTTCTTCAAGTTCAGATACAGGAATGCCATTAGGTTTAAAACAAGAGTTTGTGGGTCTACCACATATGTTACGAGGAAGCTTTGGTCGTGCCATGCTTATTTGCCGTGTTTGTAGAGTAAAAAAGGAAGCATTGACGGCTTCCTTTCAAATTGGAACATATCAAATATAAATTAACCGCCGGCTAATTTTACTGTATGTCCCTTCTTTTCAAGATGAGCTTTAATTTTATCACGCATATCACCTTGAATTTCAATGTTCCCTTCTTTTACGGAGCCACCACAACCACAAACTTTCTTTAACTCCGCAGCGAGAAGTTTTAGAGGCGCATCATCAAGATCGAGACCTTTGATGATAGAGACCCCTTTTCCTTTACGACCTTTGGTCTCTTTATGAATGCGAACAATACCATCACCTTTAGGTCGAGATTTTTTTTCAGGTTCAGGTTGAATGCGACCAACTTCAGTTGAATAAACTAAACTCATAACTATACTACTTCTTCATTTGATTCTGTCTCGCTTCCGCTTTTTGCTTGGCAACGAGATAAGCTTCAATGTGTTTTTGAATCGCTAACTTTGATCCTTTAATAAGGCGACCATTAAAAAAACAATACCATTCATTGGGCTGACCAGTATCGTTTTTTAAAGTGTAGCCGTTAAAAATCTCTTGAGCACCACTAGAAGCATCTTCCCGTTTATGCGATAGAGATTCAAATTCTTTCGGATCGATAAGTTTGGCAGTGTCACACCACCAGTCGATACTTTTCTTCACGGCAGCAAGACTGCCAGTTAACACGTGTTGCTTTATTTTAGCTTGCCAAATATCAGTCGAGTTCGGGGCCGACTGAAGATGAAAGCCTCGGTAACTTGACACAGCCATAGGCGATCTACGCTCTTTTAGATTGATTACCTTAAATAATAATTGTATATCTTATCTTAGCAAGTATATTAATGTCTAAATTCTCATGGTTATAGTGCTCTAAAATGAAAAAATTTTCATTATCGGTCACAGATTCAGAAATTTTGAAACGTAACTGTCTAAAACTTAAGCATCCGATCACCGTGGATGATTTTAAATTCATCACCAATAACCACTATGCTCACAGTACGTGTTTGGCAATGACAAAAGACTGGAATCTATTCATTGAATTTTGCCAATTAAAACATGTTGCGGTAATGCCCGCTTCTACGACGGTTGTGCGTTTATTTCTAGAACATGTCGCTCGTCAACGTAAATATGCAACTGTTCGCCGCTATTCTATTACCATTAGCGTCATGCATCAATTGTGTGGTCAAAATGATCCTACAAACCATAATCAAGTGCGTAAGGTATTGATGCAACTACGTTTAGATAAACATGGTGATGAAAAACAGGCCACAACCTTCACTGTTGTACATTTGAACGAATTAACAAAGCAAATGGCTCATTCTGATGTCATCAAAGATATTCGTGATTTAGCTATTTATTACGTAATGTTTGAATGTGCATTAAAACGAGGTGAGTTAAAACGGATGACTGCGGATCTTATCACCGACCACGATACTCATCTATCTGTGTTGCTTGGCGACGCTCAATACCAACTATCGACAAATGGCTCAAATGCATTGCGAAATTGGTTATCTGTGTTGGATGATGATTCCGGATTCATTTTTCGCGCGATTAATCGCCACGGAACAATTTCTGATAAAGCTCTCGATGACTCTTCCATCTATCGGATTTTTCGTAATGCTGGTGAACGATTAGGGGAACCGCAGCTAAAATTCTCAGGACAATCGACGCGCATTGGTGCGGTAAAAGAGTTAGCTAAACAGGGATATAAAGCCAAGGAGATTCAGAAGTTTGGGCGTTGGTTGAGCCCTGCTATGCCTTATCAATACTTAGGTGACAAAAACACAGCAGAGCAAGAGAAAATCAAGTTCCTAAAAATTAAGCCTTGGGAGTGAGTGAACTTTTTACACAATAAGCTAAGAACTCAGCAAACTTGTGGCCATTATGTTCTAACATTTTCGGGAACATGGAAATCGGCGTCATACCTGGAAAGGTATTAATCTCATTGAGATAAACTTCACCGTTTTCCGTTAAAAAGAAATCTATGCGTGATAAGTGACGAAGCTGCATATGTTGGTATGCTTTAGTCGCAGCATCATGAATAGCATCAAGTTGCGATTGGGTTAACCCTTCAGCTTCGACCACTGTATGAGAATGGCTATGATCACTGTATTTTTCTTCATACGTGTAGAAGCCGTCTTGTGGCGCAATCACCTCTCCGGGAGAAGTGATGAATACGCTTCCATCCATTTCATAAGCGGCTACTTCTAGCTCACGAGGCTTAATGGCTTTTTCGACTAAAACTTGTGAAGAAAACTTAAATGCTTCACGAATACTTGATGCAAGATTCTCAGATTCAGTGACTTTATAGCACCCTACTGACGATCCCTGACAAGCTGCTTTAACAAACACAGCTCCCCATTGAGCGAATGCTTGTTGAGCCTTGGTTAATGATTCTGAACTCTGGTCTGTTAAGAACACGTATGGGGTGTTAGGTATTCCGAGTGCGTCATACCAGAGTTTTGAGGTAATTTTGTTGAAGCTATTGGTGCTAGCTTCAGGTCCGCAACCTAAATAAGGGATTCCAGTGAGTTCTAACATCGATTGGATATCGCCTGTTTCACCTGGATAACCATGTATACAGGGAACAACAAAATCGATTTTGTAAGATTGTTCACTGCCATTAAGAATAGCAGTATTGGTATCTAGTGATACCAAAGTCGTTGAATTTAAGAACCAACCGTCTTTTTTCATTTCAACTCGAACAACATCAAACTCAGCAGTTTGAGATAATTGCTGTTCAATAAAATTTGCCGATATGAGCGAAACTTCATGCTCAGATGAACATCCGCCACACAAAAGTAGAATTGTTGTTTTTGCCATTAAATATGTTCCGTGACTGACCTTAATCAGGTTTGTGACTATGATAGTCAATTCACTGATAACTTACAGTGTTAGACGTCCTTTCTTACCAAATTATGGCTTAAGTGCTCACATAACAGACGGAAAAAGGGGCAAAGCCCCTTTTTGTTATGTGTACTAAATTCACTTATTGAAAATATGAGTTATTTAACAACTCATGGGGCAACTCTATTCAGTGATCTAGTTTAGTTTATTCATTGTTGGAAAATCTGAGTTTTTGATTGAATCAATACTCTTAACAAATGGTTTCAACCGTTTTAACTCAGCAGGTAGTGATTGAATTGCTTTTGCTGCTTCGGTGCGTGTGGCGAAATCACCATAAAGAACAGTGTACCACTTGGTGCCATTTACCACCTTGTAGTTTTCCCATACCGGCTGGCCTTGTTTAGGCAAAATATTTGCAAAGCGGTCTACTTTGTTTTGATTACCGACAGCGACAACTTGAATGGTGTAACCAAAGCGCATGTGAGACGCCTGCTGCTTAGCGGTCGGTGGCGTGATTTTCACAGTGTTAGTTGCTTTTTGAGTGGCTGGTTGCTTACGCACTTCAGTGTGAATAACACGAGGCGCTGCATTTTGTTCTGAAATACCTTGAACATTCCCATTTTGTGAGACGATGGGTTGTGAAACTGGCGAAACCTTAAACTCTTCACGATGACTCTCAGTCGTCACATCAGTTGTGTAATTTTCTGAAGCACAAGCAGCGAGTAAGGCTGATAAACCAACTATTGCAATCTTTTTCATGGAATCTTTAACGCTCTTTGTAGATAGTAAGTAAATCATGCCGATAGCGGCGCAGATAATCAAGTTTCTGTACCTAATATATGTCGATATCCTGTGATTTATGACACAAACTACACCTTAGACGTAACAGATGTGATCTTGCTGACATTTATCTTTACCCCTATACATCGTTACTTATGTAGTTCGCCTTGTGGTTTTCATTCGAGATACTTGATGTTACCACCTTCAAAAAACGAAGAGGATTCGGGCGATTTGATCATGTTCGTGTATATACTCAGACCATAGAAGTGTTTGAAAACACAAATAGGAATCAAGGTATGAACGCATTAACATCACTACTTTCGCCACAATCTGTCGCGGTGATTGGTGCCACCCCTACAGCGTACCGTGCGGGTAATGTAGTGATGAAAAACTTGCTGCAAAACGGCTTTACTGGCGCCATTATGCCAGTAACGCCTAAGTACCCTTCAGTCTGTGGCGTTTTAGCTTATCCGAGCATAGATTCGTTACCGATTATTCCTACCATTGCGATTGTCTGTACTCACGCTACGCGCAATGTGGATATTATCCGACAGTTAGCGGATAAAGGCGTTCAATATGCTGTCATTGTTGCGGCAGACATGCATGATAGGGCAGATTCAGTTCATACCATTCAAGAGCTGTGTTTATCGATTGCAAGACAGTCGGGAATGCGGATTTTAGGCCCGAATAGTCTCGGATTACTTCTGCCATGGGCGAATTTTAGTGGTGCATTCTCTCCTATTACCGCTTTACCAGGCAATGTTGCCTTCATTTCTCAGTCTGCTGCGGTGTGTACCACTGTACTTGATTGGGCTAATGAAAAGCGCATCGGATTTTCAGCATTTATCTCCTTAGGGAATGCGTGTGATATTGATTTTGCGGAGCTACTTGATTGCCTAAGTACAGAAACTCACACTGAAGCGATATTGTTGTATGTTGACACCATTAATGATGCTCGCCGCTTTATGTCCGCCGCGAGAGCCGCGTCGCGCAACCGGCGAATTTTGGTGGTGAAAAGCGGTAGAACAAAACGGGGACAGATGGCAGCCCATCGCCATAACGGCAGTGATGATACATTGGATATCATTTATGATTCTGCGATAAGGCGTAGCGGTATGCTGCGTGTTAATAACATGCATGAGTTGTTTGCTGCTGTCGAAACGTTAACTCACACCATTCCCCTGCGTGGCGAACGTTTAGCCATCGTCACTAATGGCGGCGGTCCTGCAATTATGGCAGTTGATACCCTACTAGAACGAGGAGGCAAATTGGCTGAGATAGAACCAGAATTATTGGTAAAGCTAGACTCCTTTCTTCCAACGAGTTGGTCATACGACAACCCCATCGATATCGTAGGTGATGCGGGCAGTGAACGTTATGTCGAATCATTAAAAGTCCTGTTTGATAGCCAGCAAATAGATGCGTTTCTGCTTATGTTAAGCCCTTCTGCTGTTGCAGATGCCACGGAAACTGCACAAAAACTCGTGCAATTGATAGCCACAGACGCTAGAGCCAAGCGTTTCAATATTTTGACCAATTGGTCGGGCGAGCTGTCTGTGCGAGATGCGCGCTTATGTTTTAGCGAGGCGGGGATCCCCACCTATCGTACTCCGGAAAGTGCGGTAGGTGCTTTCATGCATTTGGTCGAGTATCGGAGAAACCAAAAGCAATTAATGGAAACACCAACTTCGACAGAGTCGTTACTCTCGTCACAATTAGTCCAAGCAAAGCACTGGGTTGATCAACAATTACAGGAGCGAGATTGTGTGGAGCTAGACACTCACCAAGCTCGGCCACTTTTGGAAGCTTTTGGTTTTAATACCTTACCCAGTGGCATCGCTTCTGATGCTATTGAAGCGGCCCATATTGCGGACCAGATAGGTTATCCTGTCGCGGTCAAACTTTATTCGCCTGATATTTTACACAAATCCAATGTATCGGGAGTGATGCTTAATTTACGTCACCACAATGAAGTAGCCAGTGCCGCGCAATCGATCTTGGATAGAACTGAATTACATTATCCCGCAGCACGAATTCAAGGTTTGCAAATTCAGGCGATGGCAAAAATAGCGGACTCTGAAGAGCTACGAATTGTGATTAAGCCAGATACCACATTTGGCCCTGTCATTTTAATCGGTCAAGGCGGTTCTGAATGGGATGAGCAAAGCGATGCTGTTGCAGGTTTACCACCGCTTAATATGACGTTAGCTCGCTATATGGTTGTTCGCGCATTGCAAGAAAGAAAGATACGTCAGCAGAAATCAGTATCTAGTATTAATGTAAATGCCCTATCGGAGTTTTTGGTTCGATTGTCACAACTGGTGATTGAATGCCCGGAAATAAAAATACTGGATATACATCCAGTGTTTATTAATGGAACGAATTTAACGCTCATTGATATGGACTTAACACTCACCCGTTTTACTGGTGATGCACAAAATCGGCTTGCAATACGCCCTTATCCAACGGAGTTAATCGAAACCTGGAGTGACAAGAAAGGTGACGCCGTCACTATAAGGCCTATACTGCCAGAGGATGAACCTCAACACGCAAAGTTTATCAATTTAGTCACCAAAGAGGACTTATATAGACGCTTTTTTACCGAAGTTGGCGAATTTAACCATGAAGCTTTAGCCAATATGACTCAGATAGATTATGACCGTGAAATGGCTTTTGTTGCAGTAAAGGGAACCGATATTATTGGGGTATCCAGAGCGTTGATCACGCCTGAGAATAGTGATGCAGAATTTGCTATCTTGGTTCGCTCCGATCTAAAAGGACGTGGCCTTGGCAAGAAGCTGATGGACAAGATTATAAAATACTGTATAAATAAACAGGTTCTGAGAATTTCTGCGATTACTATGCCTAATAACCAGGGCATGCTGACTTTGGCCCGAAACTACGGGTTTAATATTGAAGTGTTCTTTGAGGACGGCATAGCAGAGATGACACTTGCCTTAGATAAACGG
Organism: Vibrio eleionomae; assembly: GCF_009874545.1. Lineage (NCBI taxonomy): Bacteria > Pseudomonadati > Pseudomonadota > Gammaproteobacteria > Vibrionales > Vibrionaceae > Vibrio > Vibrio eleionomae. The sequence goes on from NZ_WEKT01000020.1 coordinate 13,755, forward strand.
ATACCCGAACAAAAGTAACAATGGTATGACTATGTATCTGCCATACCATTGATGAATACGAGTTATCGCTTGTACACTACTTCATTTTCCAGTGTTTTTTCAAATATTGGATACACCATGATTTGGCTTCACCGATTTTGTTGCGTCGCCAAGCCATGATGATATCAAGCTCTGTTCTTTGTGCGCCCTCAATAACCTGCAGGGATCCCGCTTCAATATAGGGTTGAGCAACGCATTCTGGCAAAGTACCAATACCGAGACCATCAACTAGCGCTTGGCATTTTGCGTTTAAGTTCGTTACAGTCAAACGAGGTTGTTTTTGTAAAATATTCACGCTCATGGCAGGTTGGTCTCGAGCTGTATCAGCGATGGCAATCACGCGATATTTTTGTCTTGCTTCTTCGTCAAATTCGCCACTACGTTTATGAATATAATGGCTAGTCGCGGCAACCCACACTGTCGAGATTTTACCTAGCGTTTCAGCCTTAACATCTTGAGGTAATGTGTCAATGCGTGGGCAAACTAACAAATCGGCACGATCACTTGCCAATGATTCCCAGCAACCGGCTAAAATTTCTTCTTGCAAACGAATTCGGGTTTTACTGACATTGCCCAATGCATCAACCAACGGGAAAAAATTGTTGATGGGAATAAGGCCGTCAAAAGCAAGGGTGATATCTAGCTCCCAACCGTTGGCTAATACTGTTGCGTCATGGACTAACTTTTCAGTTGCAGATAGGATGGTTCTGCCCCGTTCCAAAATTAGCTTGCCTGCCTCAGTAAAATTGGCTTTATGACCTGAGCGGTCAAAGATCATAATGTCTAGATCTTGTTCGAGTTTTTGTATTTGATAACTCAATGAGCTTGGCGCACGATTCAGTTCATTAGCGGCAGCAGCAAAGCTACCTCGACGATCAATAGCATCGAGAATATGTAATGCTTCTAAGGTTATTGGACTTTGCACTCTACGTTTTTCCTCACATTTCCGCCATAAATCATGACCTTTACACAATTAAGGCTTTACAAACCTTTACAGTGTATCTGTTACCCCAAATGTTTTCAAACAATAAGATAATGAAAAATATAGAATATTTATATCTTTAGGCAAAAAATAATCTGTAAAGATAATTATTTATTAATTTTTGTTAATGTTTAAATGCTAGTAATTATCATTTGTATTAAATAGTATGCGTGACACAACCTAACTCTCTGAAAATATAATAGATAAGATAAAGGTAACGTCGATGCTCAAACAAACGGCTGTCTCTGCCGCAATATTACTAGCACTAACTCCTACCGTTTATGCTGCCAGCGAACAGGAAAACATTGTTGTCACCGCAACACGAAACCATCAAACATTAGGCAACACAGCGGCCTCAGTTACTGTGATTAACTCTAAAGATATTGAACGCAATTTAGATACCACTTTAAAAGATATCTTTGATGATGTTCCCGGTGTAAGCGTTAATAGCGCGGATCGTCAAGGTATTCAGAATATCAATATTCGTGGTATTGAAGGAAGCCGTGTAAAAATTGTTGTAGACGGAATGACCCAAAGCCAAAGTTATAGTGGTGGCAATACAGGTTTTATCAATTCAGCCGGAGTGTATATCGACCCTGATATGGTGAAAGATATTCAAATCGTCAAAGGCGCTGCATCGAGTCTTTATGGAAGCGATGCGGTTGGTGGCGTTGTCGCCATTGAAACCAAAGACCCTATCGATTTTATCAAAGATGGTAGCAATACCGGGGGCCAAATTAAACTGGCCTATTCTTCTAAAGATAAATCCTTTGCGGAAAACATGATTGTGGCTCATCGTTCTGGTGATCTAGACGCATTGATCTCTGTAACACGTCGTGATGGGAAAGAAGTTCAAAACTTTCGTCATGATAGTGACTTAGCAAACTACTCAACAACAGGACAAGATACAGAGAAAAACGATGTATTACTGAAACTTCAATACCAACTCAACGATCAGCACCGTGTTGAGTTCATTGGTGAAGATATTCATAACCAAACGGATTCTGATATCTACAACTCTAACTATACTGATTATACAGGTGATGATACGTCTGATAAGCTTCGCTTTGGCATCAAACATATTTGGGAACTTGATAGCTCACTGGCAGACATCATTACCTCACAAGTTAATTGGCAAGATAAAAAAGAGACTAATATCACCAACCGTATATCAAACTATACTTCTGCTCAAGAGCACAAAAACTATGTGTATGAGTCAAAACAGTGGCAAGGTCTAACTCAGTTGAATAAACGTATTATTATTGGTGAAACAGAACACCGTTTAACCTATGGCGCTGATTATGTGTATAGTGATATACGTAATGATTTTAATTCGGATAGCACGTCAAGTGGTACAACAAGCAGTAGCTCAGTTGTTTATACCCCTAATGTAAAAGAGCAAAAAGCGGGAGTTTATCTGCAAGACCAAATTGTTCTTAATCATGGAGATTGGTTAATTACTCCAGGGGTTCGCTATGATTGGTTTAGTACGGAACCAAGTGATGTAGATGGGGAAAGTTATGATAGTTATAGTGACTCAGCATTCACTGCTCGACTGGGTTCAGTTTACCATTTAACAAAGCAACACTCCGTATTTGCGCAAATCAGCCAAGGATTTAGAGCGCCCTCTTTCGATGAGTTATATTACATCTACGGTCACCCCGCTTACGGCTATGAGAGCATACCGAACACGGATTTAAAAGCAGAAAAAAGTATTTCATATGAGCTAGGTTACCGTTTTAATAATGCGTATACGTCGGCTGAAATTTCAGCGTTCTATAGTGATTATGATGACTTTATTGATCGAACTAGCCGTGAAGGCAGTGATGGCCTGACTCAGTACTACTATACCAACTTAAGTAAAGCAAAAATCAAGGGAATTGAACTGTCTAACCAAACTCAATTGGATGAACTGTTAGGAGCACCTAACGGTACCAGTTCTAAATTTGTGGCTGCTTACACAGAAGGTGAAGATGGTGATGGAGCAGCATTGGATAGCATTAACCCTTGGAGTGCGATCTTCACCCTAGCCTATGACGCGCCAAACAGCGTTTGGGGTAGCAGCTTTAAAACTCACTTCACAGCGAAAAAAGATGATAGTGATGTGAGTGATGGTCAAACACAAATGCCTAGCGCGACTGTGTTTGATTTGACGGCATACTATAAGCCAATGAAACAATTAACCCTCACTGCTGGCGTATTTAATTTGACTAACAAAGAGTACTACAACTGGAATAGCCTACGTGATAAGAGCTCTCTTTCCTCTTCTTATACCGAAGCGAAACGTAATTTTGCTGTAACAGCAAAATACAGCTTTTAAATCATCAAGTGATCCCCGCCATAAACAAGAAAGCCAGCATTCATCTTGCTGGCTTTACTTCAATTACCGTAGAAAAGGATACAGAAAATGTTTAACGGTTTTGCTTAATTTCTCTTGCAATCATAACAGTGCAAGTTGCAATGTAAAAAAAGATTAACCCTAATGCCATGTTGCCTCGCTCAATGAATGTTCCAATGGAATTGCCGAGGATAGTAGCAAAATAGCGGGTATAAATCTGTATCGTTTCTGGTGTAATTGACTTATTTGTCAGTCTTGTCACACTTAAATATGGTCTGGTTTGATCCATACCTGACTAAAATCGAACCAACCAAGTGCGTTACATTTTGCATTTTGAAGTGCGCCACATTGATCTTTAGATACCCCTAACCAGCAATGGAACATCGGCACTAATTGATGTTGCACAACCAACGCCTTGGCTAATTCCCTACCCGGGAAATGAGACTCGTCTTGAGCACGCCACATGTCAATCATCAAACTCCACTTAGCAAAATCATCACTTAAACTCATATGTTCAATATCAGAATCATTTAATACCCACCCGGCTAACGCGTCATCACGATGATTAGCAATCCCCATTGCTTTGATCCAGATATCCACATTCTCCGGTTCATCAAGGGTTAGCTCATACTTGATAAATTCAACGCGGATATTATCTTGCAAAAGTAGCTGTTCAATCACTTTTGCGATAGTTGGAAACATCGGATGCTTCGCATGATATGCGACAACCAATTTACGGTGACCTGATACATGAAATGAGGTTGGCGTCGGAACTGGGAAATCAGACAACGAGTTATGATACCAACCGGGCTTTAATCCATAGGCTGGTAGTAAGCCCATTTCGACAATGGCTTCTTCAGGGATATGCCGCATGATATTGAGCGAACTTAATTTATGGCATAAATAGTGAGCCCAATGTTCATCATTCGCTATGCCATACTTACGATTAAGTAATAGATAGGTACACCCAGGATCAAGTTCAACATCTTCACTAAAAGAGGTTCTTCGTCCGGATTTTATCGGGTTATTTAAAGATGGGAATACTAATGAAGAATGAACCTCATCAATTACCCACACCTCGACCCGATCAAGCAATGGTCTAAAACCAAAATACCCGTCATAAGCTTGTAATACCAACCTTTTACTGTCGTTGACCACAACCTTATATGGGCCAGTACCGATCGGAGTAAGGTCAAAGCCTTCTTCTCGTTTGGATTCTGGCAATAAAATTTTGGCGCACGATTCTGCTAACCACAGAGGTAAATGGTAATCGGGCTTTTGTAGCTTAATATCAATAACCCAATCGTAAGGAGATGAAATAGAATCTAGATGTGCGAATAGATTAAAAAAACGCAACTGCCACAAGCTTTCAATCGCAATATTGGTGGTAAGCAATTCACCATTATGAAAACGCACCCCTGGTCTTAAATAGAAACGCCAATGGGTATCGCTCAAGGCTTCCCAACTATGAGCCAAATCGGGTTGAATTTGTTCATGCTCATCTAATCGGGTTAAACCACTGAACACGTGTCGAACAATGTGTTGCTCGGAACGACGCATGGGCTTAAGTGGATTAAGCATAGAAAGAGGACGGTAATATGGAAGACGAACAACCGGCATTCCTTCACTGTGTTGAACACCCAAATAACTTTGAATGACCTGAGTTAATTTCGTCGCATCGTGATCGAGTACACCGAGCGCTTGCTCTATTTTACCTTCATCGAGATAACGTCTAGCGACATTTTCACTCACATCAGAACGAGAACGTTTGAACAACAGTTCAGAGAGTTTTCCACGTCCAGCCGAAGGATGCCATTCAATCCACCCTTCCTCTTCCATTTTATTGAGAACAATACGAGCATTACGGCGAGTACAGCACAGTATATCGGTCACATCTTCTAACTGAGTATGCGAATCTCTCCCAGCGAAGTGTTCAAATAACGTTTCAAATTGTGCTCTTAAACGTGGGCTACTCATATTGAGGAAATCTCTAAGTGGTTCTCAGCATGAGTTAGTTTCCCTATTTTCGAATCGATGTGCAAGTGCTCATCAAACAGAAAATAGAGAAAATGCGTAGTGCGATAAACATAACTTATTGAATATCGCAGCCTAATTGTTCAGATAGAATATTCAGTTGTTGCGGATTATCCAAAGTGATGGTCCATTTTACTGCACCAGTATTGGCCACCATAACGTTTGCCCCAGAGAATAAGGAAATCGCCTCGCTTTGTGCATGAAGCATACACTGACTCGGAGCGGCAAGTTTGACGACAACTTCATGAGTCGTCACTATAATTTTACCCTGACTAAATTCAACTAACATTGTTAACCCTGCTGACGTACTTTTCTTACGGCGATGGTCAGACGGCTAGTACAAATCAAACGTCCCCGCTCATCGGTAATGTTGATTTGCCATACTTGGGTAGAAACGCCACGATGCAATGAAACAGCCGTTCCGGTCACAGTGCCTTCTCGTGCAGAACGAACATGGTTTGCATTAATATCTAAACCCACGCAGAACTCCTGCTCGCTGACCGCAAAGTTAGCGGCTACAGAACCGAGCGTTTCAGCTAATACAACAGACGCCCCACCATGCAACATTCCTAGTGGCTGATGAGTAAAGGAACACACAGGCATGGTTGCTGATAGGGTCTCATCGGTAATTTCGGTATACACTATTCCTAAATGATCGATGAGCGTATTTTGCGAGGTTTGATTAAGAATATCGAGACTTATAGGCTTTTTCCAAATTTTCATGGGTAAGCTCCTAATTAATTGTAGTTTTATACCATTCTAGCGAGGTTATTATTGGAAAAAAAGCCATCATTTTTAATTTAATTACTGCTATTTTGTCGCATTTACCGCTAGGTTAAGACACAAAATATCAATTTATTGATGATTTTCATCACACAAGACCGCTATTTTTGCTTTTTTATTGTAATAACCCTTTCCTTCTTGTGTATAAAATGGATAATACGCCGCTCATAAAAATTTACTATGGTGGGTACAATGTCTACTGAAGCAACTTTACTTGCACGCTGCAGCTCAAAATGTGAACTATGTTCTAGTGAAAGTCCTTTAACTCCTTTTGTTGTTGCACCACACACTCAAGTTACAGTCGATCACGCTGTAATGCTATGTGACACCTGTAAAGGTCAAATCGAAGACGCTGAGACAGTAGATGTCAACCACTGGCGTTGTCTAAACGATAGCATGTGGAGCCAAGAGCCACCTGTTCAAGTATTAGCATGGCGTCAACTTAAGCAACTAGCGAGTGAAAACGGCTGGGCGCAAGATCTTGTTGACATGATGTACATGGAAGAAGAGACCCTAAAATGGGCTGAAATCGGTATGGATGATGATGCCGAAAAGACACTTGATGTAAATGGTGTTGAACTTAAAAAAGGTGATGACGTAACAGTCATCAAAGATTTGCCAGTCAAAGGCTCATCTCTCGTCATCAAACAAGGTACTGTTGTTCGTGGTATCAGCTTAGCAGATGATCCTAAACTGATTTCTGGCAAAGCGAACGGTCAATCAATGTACTTAATCGCTGAATATTGTCGTAAAAAATAATTTGCCTTTCTATTTTTAGAATCAATATCACATTAATTTCAAAGGTACCCTTAAGGGGTACCTTTTTCTTTTTACTTTCAAAGAGTAGCGATATCAAGCTCTCTCCCTCACTGAACGTCTTAATTATCCATTAAATTCCATAAATATCTGTATAATGAGGTATTTATTATCTTGTTGATAATAATTTTATCATCATAATCTCTGAATCTTGTTCTACACTCATTCAATGGGTTGCTGTGCGTAGGATTGAAACAAATTAATTCTACTATTTTGTCTTTCAAACACAGGGCTGAACCATAAACAACGCAAATAAGAAATGAACAGTTGGTGTCAAGTGGGCACACTCCCTCTTTGGCATTACCAGATCGCCATATAAGGTTATAACTATAATTTGAGGACAACATGAGTAAGATTGGATTCAAAAAAACACTTATTCTATCTTCTGCTCTTATAATGGGCATCGCAGTTGGTACGTCAAACTACTTCAACTATCGTAGTGAAAGTAAAGTATTAAAGACGACAATTTATCGTAGTACGCAGAATTATGTGCATCAGCTTTCTAGCCGATTAGATAACTTCATTAAGCAAAAATCCGATGCGGTATCGAATATCGCTGATGATTATAAGCAATACCAATATCAAGACGGCCATGCAGAGCGTATGCGTGTGGCTGCGGTGACTGGAGATATTTTCAACCTTACGGTTGGATTTAGTAATGGGGATGCTTATTGTTCATATAATCTTCCAGGTTGGACGAACAACAAAAATCCAGACTCTTATAATGCTGCTCAGCGGCCTTGGTTTAGCAAGGCGATGCAAAGCCCTGGGCTTATCTATACCGCTCCCTATGCTGACGCGACGACGAAGCAAATGATGGTTAGCATCGGTAAAAAATCAGGCAAAGACTCGGTTATTCTCGCTGATATTCCACTAACCTTACTAAAAGAAATCGTAGAATCAGTGCAAATCAAAGGCTCTATTGCCATGATTATGCAAGATAATTCTTCGATATTAGCCAGTACATCAGCCGTTGTAAAAGTGGGTGATAAGCTCAATGACTACGACTCACTCGCTCATCTTGTTCCATCAATCAAACAAAATAAAAAATACACCGATTATGACCTTAATGGCGTCGATAAAGTCATGTTTGCAGAGCGAATACCCTACGGAGACACCAGTTGGTATCTGTTGGTCGGTTTAGATAAAAGTGTTGTATTCGCAGATCTTAATGAGCTAGCGAAACAGACCATTATTTTAACGATTATTTATGTTCTTGTGGCCATCGCATTAATAACGTTAATTTTACATATTATCTATCGCCCTATCTTAGAACTCAAAGCCACCATCAGAACATTAGCAAGTGGCGAAGGTGATTTGACTCGTCGTTTAGACGTGAAATCTAACGATGACCTTGGGCAAATTGGCCAAGATGTGAATACCTTTATTGCGCACTTACAAAAGCTGATGCTACAAATTGAAGATTTTTCAGGTCAGCTCGTTTCCAATATTTCTTCAATGGAATCGACATCAAAACAAAATTCAAAAATCCTCGGGCAACATGTCCAAGAAACAGAGCAGATATCAACAGCGATTGAAGAGATGAGCGCAACAGCCAATACAGTGGCACAAAACGCACAGGAGTCCGTCGGTTACACGCAAGAAGTGGCTGATATGGGGCAATCTTCTCTAGTGATACTGAGCCGTGCAAAAACTCATGTGAATCGTTTAGTCTCAAACGTTGATAATACAGCAGAAAGCATGGAAAACATGAGTGAGGAAACCAAAGGGATCAATCAAATATTGGCCGTGATCGGTGATATTGCATCACAAACAAATCTTTTAGCACTCAATGCGGCGATTGAAGCAGCGCGTGCTGGTGAACAAGGTCGCGGTTTTGCTGTGGTTGCAGATGAAGTTCGTGCTTTAGCTAGCCGCACTCAAGACAGTACCGAAGAGATAGAAAAGGCTCTGACCAAGTTATTACAAGGTAGTGAAGAAGTCCTATCCTTAATGGAGGGGACCAAGGATACTTGTCAGGAAACCTTTGATGGAACAAGTGAAGTAGAAACGTCTTTGAATAGTTTAACGGGACAAGTTAACAGTATTAACGATTTGATTATCCGTATCGCGACATCTGCAGAAGAGCAAAGCAGTGTTACGGATGAAATCAGCAAAAACATGAATCAGTTGACGGAAATAGTTAAACAGCTTAACGATAACGATACCACTACAGTTTCTCAACTGAATAGTATCTCTAACATCAATGACAGCTTGTCTTCGATCGTTAATAAATTTAAATTGCGTTAAGTTAAGGATAACCACCCCACCATCATTGGGGCTTGGTTACATCTTATTTTAGATTATTAAGACCTAGCCCCTTGCTAGGTCTTTTTTATTGAAGAAGCTTAAATTCTGCAGATGAATATCCATAATTCATCGCTATCTACTCAGATTTCTTAATTTCCACTAGATGAGCTGTAGACACATATTACCCAGCAAGTTACCTAAATAATTACCAGCTAATTATACCCAAATGACCTCAAGATGCAGGATTCAGAGCTTCATCAACGAGCCTAGGTCAAGCTTAATCACGGCAGGAATGGTCATTCCCTTTTAACGTGATTGAGCGTAGAAATAGGTTTGTTGATGAGCTCCCAAAGGGCGAGTTGTATTCGCTCCTAGGCTGTGTTACTGATTTTTAACGTAGAATGACTATGTCTTCAAATCAGTGCCTTGCCTAAGAGCGAATATATTCTCGCTGAAACAGCATCTTGAGGTTATGTTGATGAGCTCCCAAAGGGCGAGTTGTATTCGCTCCTAGGCTGTGTTACTGATTTTTAACGTAGAATGACTATGTCTTCAAATCAGTGCCTTGCCTAAGAGCGAATATATTCTCGCTGAAACAGCATCTTGAGGTTACTTGGGTATACATAATATTCACGATGGCGTATTAGACATTTCTTCATTATATAAACACCTAATTTAACTTACTGTAATTTACATATATTTACAAAATGGCGTTCAATTAGCCAATTTAATAACAGTATTCTGTATATAACTAGATGATATTGGAAGCGATATCTATTATCGCTTATTTTATAAACTAATCAATAGACCGTTATGTAAATTTAAATACACTAATTAGCGAAGATGATATCTATTAAATCAACTTCATAACATAGTGTATGATTTGAATCATATTCATACATTATCCGGCAAATAAAAATAACTAATAAAACTAGTTAACAACTGTTTATAGCAGGATACTTATTAATGAAAATTAAATTAAGCAGTGGTATTTTATGTTTATCTTTAATCTCTGCGATGAGCCATGCGGCGATTCCATATAAAGGTCAAACTTACCAATATACTCAACCTAATGGCGAAAAACTCACCCTTAGTTTAGACGGTAACGACTACTATGCTGAACAACGCACCACGACCGGAAAGCTCGTTATTTATGATGCTGACCTAAAAGGTATGGCATATGCTAAAGTATCACAAGATGGCAGTCAACTTATCTCTACTGGTGAACTCGCAACAGAGAAGACGACGATCAGTACCGATGCCCTTTCGGCTTCTAAATTCGTTAAACATTATCAAGCGCAACAAGGATTATCCCGTGCAGCTCGCTTAAAGTTAGCAGAACAAGCGCGCGATAAACTTTTGCAACCAGAAAGGTCTCAATATTCATGGCTCATGTCATCGAAAGCGGCAGTCAGCGATAAACACGTTATTGGTAAAATCCAAGGTTTAACCATCATGATTCAGTTCCCTGATGAAGCGGGAACAATGACGAAAACCCAAATCAATAACTTTTTAAACGCAGAAAATTATTCAGAGTTTAATAACAAAGAATCCATCCGCGGCTACTACCAATCGGTGTCTGCAGGCAAAGTGGACTACACAAACACCGTTGTGGGTTACTACACAGCCAAGCACAATAAGGCATACTATACCGATGAAAGCTTAGAATTTTCTTTACGCGCTCGCGAACTGATCACTGAAGCACTAAATTGGTTGGAGAATGAACAAGGTTTTGATTTCTCAACACTATCAACCGATGGCAACAAGCAGATCCGCGGACTTAACTTCTTGTATGCTGGCACATCAGGCGGTTCTTGGTCAAAAGGACTGTGGCCACATATGGGCTGGTTGTCGCCACAATTTTGTGCCGATGGTGTGTGTACTAGCAAATATCAGATTTCAGACATGGGCAGTAGCCTGTCGATAGGTACATTTGCTCATGAATCAGGACACCTACTCTTCGATTGGCCAGATCTTTACGATTATGACGGTAGTTCTTACGGCTCTGTTGCTAGCTACGGAATCATGGGATATGGCGCTGTAGGCTATAAATCTATGTATAACCCAACAGCGCCTGTGTCACCACTGCGTGATTTAGTCGGTTGGGAAACAATCACTGAACTGAACCCAGCAGTAGATAGCAATGCGCCGAGCGGTCGCCTTTCACTAACAAACATGAGTAATCATGAATATAAGTGGACTAACCCAAACAATTCCGGTGAAGCCTTTTATATTGAAGCGATTAACCAACAAGGTCAAAATAGCGAACAACCGGGGTCTGGCCTCGCTATTTACCACGTAGACAGTAATGGTGACCGTGATAACGAGTGGCATCCCTACATCCAAATGGAACATGCTGATGGAAATCGTGATCCTGAAAATTACGTTAACCAAGGTGATGCCACTGATGTCTATACAGAATACGGTGAATTTACCGCCACATTACCTAACGCTTTAACGACCAAGGGAACCAACTCTCTATGGTGGGATGGCAGCGAATCTGGCTTAACTATCACAGATGTATCACAACCTGGGCAAACGATCTCTTTCCTATCCACTACATCATCAGATACAGGATCTAGTTCATCAGAGCAAGGCAACAACCAAGAAACAGATGATAGCTCGACGGGTGATGAGACAAATACCGATACAAATGATCTTGTTTATGCGGGTAATATCGATCAGTATTCATCGGTTGTCGAACCTAATGGCAGCTACTTTCAGCTTAACCAAGAGCAAGTATTGAATATTTCACTTTCTGGAGCAGCCAATACAGATTTTGGTATGGCACTGTATAAATACCAAAATAATGAATGGCAAGCTGTTGCTGTATCGCAAACGGAAGGTTCATCCGATGAAGCCATTAGTTATGATGCGCAATCTGGATACTATTACGTGTTGATTTTGGCCTATTCTGGTTCTGGTCAATACAAGTTAACGATTGAACAGTAATTATTATATGTAAATGACCTCAAGATGCAGTATTCAGTCTCGCTGAAACAGCATCTGACGTGACTTAGGTATAGAGACAACCAAGCCGGCAATTTGCCGGCTTTCTTATAATTACTCAATTTTTACTAACGATAGATACCAATATCACGTTGAAGATGAGCAGACAATTCACCTGTATAAAACTGTTCCTTATGGCCTTGGCTAACGAATAATACGTCAGCTAAGTGTGACATCAATCCTTTGAAATTAACCGAATAGTTTTTCTTATCAATTTTAGTTTGTGAGGACACGGAATTTTCAATTAGATAAGTTCCGATATTCATCGCTTGAGACATAAGCACCTCCCATCGGTCACTCAAGATTTGTGCATACTTTAAGCACTTATCTCGCAACAGAGAAATGACATATTTTGTAAATTTTCATTACTTTAAGTAATGCGAATGAAGTAAGAACTTAACATGAATAACTATTCAATTAGTACGCCGTTTCATCGACATACTCATTCATAAAGTATGGTGTACACTCGTTTAACTACTAGTAAACGGTACTACGTAAGCAATCGCAACCCACACACTGATCCAAACAATAACCATTAATGTATCTAACCAGTCTTTGCTCCACACAATAGTGTCCTCTTTGGTTAATTACTCTTCTAGCTTGCCTATTGAGAGATGGCATACGCTTGCCGCCTAATCCAATATCAAGTTATAAAGCAATTATTGAGCCACTATTGATTAATGTATTCATAATTGGCGTTTTCTATGAGTAATTCTGGACGCTCAGTCACCAGTTTAACAAAGGTATCTGCCATTGAATGTTGGCTCATCACCGGTGTATCCAATATTTCGTCAAAGGCATCATAACCTTCTTTACCTTTGATCGTATAAGCGGAAGACACCCCGGTATAGCGCCGATTCGCATCGACGGGTCGCCAAAAGCCATTTTCTAGTACTCGTAGCTGCTCTATCCTTTGTCCCTTCGGTTTGTTTGCAACATACTGAAATTTAAGCCCATAAGTATACGGATAGCTACCAGAGCCCGTTCCTTCAACGCCGTTATTCGTCGCATTATTTATCGCACCTTCCAACAGTTTTGCTATTGTGCTGCCTTTAACACGATAGACACCAATGGGAATAGCAAATGGTAATAATTTACCAATAATATCGGCTTTTGTGAGTGGACCTTCTTGGATAGACGCTCGAATGCCACCAGCATTATGCATGGCGAAATTGACAGTATGACCTTCTGATTGCATCGCTTCATAAAAACCACGAGCGACCAATGGAGCGAGTTGGCTGGCGCCTTTTTCATCGGGAATACGAACATGGCGAATTGGTGCCGGAACGTGGGCAACAACCTGTTGCTGTAACTCACGAACTTGAGGCATATATTTTCTTTGCAGAATCCCTTGAACATCAGGATCTTTCTTACAGACAACCACTTGAGGATGTTTTTCCAGATACACACATGCTTCTTTATGCAGGTGATCCATGCCCTCTTGATTCATAGTCGCATCTAAGAATAATCGTCTTCCTAGTAACAATTCATTCTGTCCACAAAATCGCACCACTTTACCGGTTTGATCAAAATCGATCTCACAATGGCCTAACGCTAAAGCGTAATAACCTGCTTGTACGATATACGTATCATTTATACGTAGGCCGTAATCATCGTGTTGAGATAAGCCAACTGAGCGGAAGTCACCTTGTAAAACATGACTATGCCCGCCAACAATCAAACCTATGCCTGTTACCTGCTCAGCCAGCTCAATATCGTTCTCATAGCCCAGATGACTCAGTAATATGATATTGCGAATACCTTCACGATGAATGGCCTCGACCGTGTTGCGCGCAACCTCGACCGCATCAACAAAGGGAGTATCATTGTCAGGGTTCGCTATTTCCGCCATTTTATCGAGCGATAAACCAAAAATAGCAACACGATGTTGCGTTTCACCTTTTACAATCCAGCGCGCACAAGAATGCGCATTATCATACGCTTTAATGTTGGGCTGATTCGCCAATGGATAACGTTTTTTTTGCTCTGATGAAAGGTCCCAATTCCCCGCAAGCAATGGAAACTGAATATTACGGACAAAACGACCTACGGGTTCATTTCCCATATCTAATTCATGATTTCCCAACGTCATGGCATCGATGTTTAGAGCATTAAGCATATCAATGTTCACTTTCCCCTTAAATAAGGAGAAATAGAGGGTACCTTGAAAGCAATCCCCCGCATGCAGAAATAAAAACTGGCGTTTTTGCCGTTCAGAATCACTGCGCAACTGCGCGACACGAGTGGCAATACGGGCAAATCCCCCCGCACTCACAAACGGAGTAAGGCGCTCCCCGTCAATGTCTAACTGCAATTGCAGAGAAGTAGGCTCAAAGTAAGAGTGAGTATCATTAATATGTGCCAGAGTGACAGTCGTCTTATGCTTTGATTCGTTCATATCCCCCTCTTCTCTATCCCTGAAATCACATGCAACACTTGAGTTTATTGGGATAGTAACTAAACAATAAGGTGCTAATCTAAGCTTTCCACTCTACCACATCTCATTGGTCTTGCCGTTAACGATAGGAAAATATTCTTCATATTCACCTTACCTTTCTTCTTTATCTTTCGCTCAACGATTAAATCTCATTATTTGCGTTATAAGAGACTGCTTTTATTCATTTTTTCTTCTAAACTTAAATCAAGTCCGGACCACAGATGAACTAAGTGGAGAGCGCCTATGCATTTAGATAGAATTGAGATCTCAGGATTTCGGGGAATTCGGCGTTTATCGTTAAGTTTTGATGAATTAACCACCTTAATCGGTGAAAATACTTGGGGCAAATCTTCATTACTTGATGCGCTATCGGTCATGCTGCCTCCTGACGGCTCGCTCTATCAATGTCAAAAGAAAGACTTTCACCTCGATTACTCACTATCTCAACCTAGAAGCCAAGACTTACAAATCATATTGTGCTTTATAGCAACCAATAAAAAAGAGCCCCTCTCAGGGCGAAATCGTCGTTTAAAACCGATTTGGCGTGAAACATCACAAGGTGAACCCCGCATTATTTATCGTTTATCAGCGTCCTTAATCAACAACATCGTCACAACACAATACGATTTTTTAGATCTTTCTGGGCGAATTATTAGTGTCCACCACAAAGAGAAACTCGCCCAAGAGCTCATGAGTTTGCACCCAGTGATCCGCCTTAAAGACTCGCGCCGTTTTGCAAGAGATGGTGAAAACGGTCATAGCGACCATAAAAATGCACGAATGGAAAAACGGATTGATAATACCTGCCGGCGTTTAATGGCAATACCTGGGCATGTCAATAAAGGTGAAATGCGCTCAAGTCTTGCTGCGATGAACATATTAATTGAGCATTATTTTTCTTTTAAGAATCAATCACGTCATTATCGTTCGCCCGAACATAATGGCTTACTATATACGCCGTCAAACAGTGGTCAAACACTTCATCAAATGGTCATTGGCGTCAAAAATCGCCAAACGCATTTACTGTTTTTGCGTTTACTGAATACCTACTTGCAAGCTAAAGGCCCGAATGATTTACGCCGCTGCGCCCGCCCTATTTTAATTATTGAAGATCCCGAAGGACGTTTGCATCCCACCCATTTAGCTCGGGCATGGAGCTTACTGGCGATGTTGCCAATGCAGAAGATTCTCACCACGAACAGCTCGGACTTAGTCTCTTCTGTACCACTATCATCCATTCGCCGATTGGTACGACAACAAGATAAAACCCTCTCTTTAAGTATGCCAACTCAAAAGCTCTCTTCCGATGAGTTAAGACGCATAGGCTTTCATCTGCGGTTCCATCGCTCTGGAGTGTTGTTTGCGCGTTGTTGGCTGCTCGTTGAAGGCGAAACTGAAGTGTGGCTATTTAGCGAGTTAGCAAGGCAGTGTGGTTACAACCTAGCAGCCGAGGGGATTACTATCATTGAGTTTGCTCAATCAGGTTTACGAGCAATGATTAAAGTTGCGCAAGCATTTGGTATTGATTGGCATGTCATCACAGATGGCGATCAAGCAGGCAAAAAATACTCCGCTACTGTAAAAGGAATGCTACATCACGATAAAGTATCGCACCGTTTAACCGAATTACCTGACAAAGATATCGAGCATTTTCTTTATGCCAATGGATTTGAACCCTTCTTTCGCTCCTTAGTAAGATTACCCTTAGATCATCCAATACCCGCCAAGAAGGTAGTAACTAAGGTATTGAAAAAACATGCTAAACCAGATTTGGCACTAAAGATAGTCAATTATGCAGAGCAGCAAGGCGAACAGCAGATTCCGCGCCTGATAAAGGTGACGCTGTCACGAATATTGCACATGGCTAATGCTAATAATTACATGTAATGATCGACTTTCGCTAAGAGTAAGATGAGTAAAGAGCATCGCTATTTAACACCGCGCATTTTAATCAGAGTATTGTCGCGGTCGATTAGGTGATGCTTTAACGCAGCTAATACATGCACCACCGTCATTGTTATCATCGCCCAAGCTGCGTACAGGTGCATTTCGCCGATAAAATACGGCGGCTCCGCCCACCAACTTGTGACACCGGGTAACGTTATCCAATCGAACAAACGGATATCATCTCCATACTCGGTCGCGACAACATAACCGCTAATAAACAACACAAATAAATCAACATACATTAACCAGTGCACAATATGAGCTGTATTGCGTTCCCAACGTTTTCCTTCAATGCTTGGGGATTTGGTAGTGAGTTTCCAAAGCACACGAGCAACGGTCACAATCGCTAATAAAATGCCCACGCTCTTATGCCAATTAGGAGCTGACACTGCCCATGGGCTCGAAAATGACAATTGCATCATCCATAATCCTAGAGCAAACATCGCAATAATAATGACAGCAGACGCCCAATGAAACCAACGTGCAACACGTCCATAATGGCTCACCTGGCTATTTTTTTTTAGCTCAGTATGCATAACTTCCCCTTCTTACCCAGCACATCTTATTAAGCACGTAATTTTGTAAGTCTAATCTCAACATAGCAGTATTAAGAACAACCGGTTTGTTCCTCAACACAAATAACGTTGCAGAATGTTACGTGATACGCCACGCTTAATCACTGAGAGACAATTGCGCTATTCACGTTGCACGATTATAGTTAGAGAGTAATAACGCATTGAAGTTATTTACGAATAGCCTAGTTGTTAGTGAGCATACAGTCGCCCTGTTAACCGCCAATCAACAACCTATTTTTGGTCAGTTCTGCCCTGAATGACAAAGATTAATATTAATGAAATCTGAACGCTTGCCTACGCTCAGATAGGAGAACCACGATTGTTATTGGATATTCTTACTCAGAGTGTGAATGAGTTCCAAGCTGACTGCCTTAAATTGTGTGAGAAGCACTATCCCACTATTCATAATCAAGGAATGAGTGAACATCATCTTGGCCTCGCATTTTCCCGTCGTTTAGCCCGGACACTGACCGAGTTTGGTCACCCTTGTGATTATGCTCCTATAGAGTCAATGGCCAACAAAGAAGCGCCACACCATTATCGAATCAGCTGTGATGCTGGGTCAGTGTGGGTTATTACCCACCATATGGTGAGCGCAGGTAAAACATGTCGCGAAAAATTAATGCGAGAGATTTATGAGTGGAAAGAAGAATATTCCTACGCGATTCAACCCAGTGATTTATTACTGATTCTCACCGATCACTGGATCAGTCGTAGCCAGAAAAGCCGCGAGCTTTTGCATTGGTGGACCGGGCAATTACCTGATGAAATTGAAGAATATAAAACTCAAGGGATCAATCTTTATGAAAGCGAATCTCAAATGACGAAGACACTTGAGCAATTGTTCAATATCAGCCCTTGCTATCTTAAATATGGTCATCCACTTAAACGCTCTAAAAACCAGCAATTAGTCCGTAAATATATCCAACTCTATGCGGTCTTGCAGTGGGGGTAACTGCCAATTCAATATCTTGTTCTATGACTATTGGTAGTTTAATAAGTTCAAGCAAGGTGCTTCCACATTCTCTATCGCAATTTATTACCCCGACAGTAAATCACTACTTATCCCTTAATTTTTTTGACCTAAAACGACTAATTAAGTAACAAAATGTCGTGAATTCCCGCAATTAAAACATAATTTCTGTAAGGTTTCGTAAAGACAACGTAACTAGAGTAAATGCTCAAATTGTGTCCTATACTTTTTTTAATACGTTGTCGCGGACGTCAGTTCACACGTTAACCAAGGCAAGGAAACTCGCATGGAATTAGCAAAGCACCAACCATTTCATCAATACATCCATGTCGATTCTTACGGTCAATACACCGCCTCCTATCACGGGTTAGTTTTACAAAGTGTCTATCAACCTATCTTCAACCGCCAATACAATATTGTGGCTGTTGAGGCGCTTGTGAGAATCACTACAGAGCAAAACACCCATATTCGTCCAGATCTGTTCTTCAGTTCCAACTGTTTCAGTGACGAAGAAAAAATTCAAGTCGAGCGACTCTGTCGCGCTATTCATATTCGTAATTTTGCTCACTCTCCCTTTTGCCAGTTAAATCTGTTCCTTAATATGTTGCCAGCTGTGGGCGAGCGATATATCGACAGTGATCGGCTTTATGCGCAATTCTTTTCCACTTTGGGGAAATTACATTTGGATAATCAGCAGATCGTGATGGAGTTATTAGAATTCCCTTTCGATGACAAGCTGCAACTATTACAAATAACCAATCACTACAAAAACAATGGCTTTCATGTGGCGATTGACGATTTTGGTACAGAAGCTTCGAATAAAGAACGGGTTGATATGATTAAACCTCAAATTATCAAAATAGATCGAAGTTTGCTCCTGCAATACATGTCTGGTAATCGAGCTCCTTTACTCAATGCGGTCACTATCGCTCAACAGTGTCACGCTTTAACCGTCATTGAAGGAATAGAAACTCGTCTCCAATGGGATGAAATGACTCAATTACCTATCGACTTCTACCAGGGATTCTATTTAGCCATGCCACAACCCTGTTTGATGGGTGTAGCCGGTAATCAGTCGCGCCCAATTGCTAATATCTTAGATACACAAAATACCTTAGTTGATCTGTCTTTAATTAATCATCACTAAGATCAGAAAAGCTCGCCGACATAGCGAGCTTTGAATGGACATTATCGGTAAATTTAGATTGCGACCGTGTTGATAGCTTGAGTCACTTTTGAGGGTGAAATGATGACTGCAATTGATTTCGATGTCGGAGTATCGCTTAAATCCCCTTTACTGCTGAGAGGAATAAGCGCGTTAGCTTCTGGAAAATACGCGGCCAGGTTCCCTTTCGCAATTTGGAATGGCACGACTTTAAAGCCTTCGATCTTGCGTTTAATCCCATCATGCCATAGCGTTTCGATATCAATGAGATCCCCGGCTTGTAGATTCTGAACAGCCATATCTTCGGCATTCAAAAATACCACATTACGTTCGCCAAATACGCCGCGGTAGCGATCATCATAGCCATAAATGGTTGTGTTGTATTGATCGTGTGAACGCATCGTTTGTAAGACAAACACCTGTTTCTTCGTCATATTAGCTGAATCTATCGGTACCACTTGCTCTGGAAGCTGAGTCGCCGAGATTTGCGCTTTACCCTGCTTGGTATTCCATTGCAAATCACGCGCTGAATTACCTAGATAAAAGCCACCCGGTGCATCAAGACGTTGGTTAAAGTCTTTAAAGCCGGGAATTGTTTTTTCAATTAAATCACGAATATGATCGTAGTTATCGATTAATGACTGCCAATCAACCGGATCGTTACCTAATGTTGCTTTGGCCATGCCGCATAGAATCGCCACTTCAGAACGCATCTCTTCACCGCGAACATCCACTCGACCTGATGACGCATGAACCATAGAAAACGAATCTTCAACGGTAATTTTTTGCGGTCCTGTGTGTTGCAAATCGATATCGGTACGTCCCAAACACGGTAAAATTAATGAATCTTGACCAGGATTTACGTGGCTACGGTTAAGTTTGGTAGCGATATTGACGGTTAGGTTGCACTGACGCATTGCACTCGCCACGCGATCGGTATCAGGTGCAGCAGCGACTAGATTACCGCCAAGACCAATGAATACCTTACTTTTACCTGCGAGCATAGCTTCAATCGCATTCACAACATTATGACCATGTTCACGTGGTGGTTTAAAACCAAATACCGCTTCCAATGAGTCTAAAAATGCATCACTTGGTTTTTCGTTAATCCCAACCGTGCGATCACCTTGCACATTAGAGTGACCACGGACAGGACAAAGACCAGCCCCTTCTTTACCTACTTGCCCAAATAGAAGCTGAAGATTCACTAATTCCTGAATCGTCGGTACAGAGTGCTTGTGCTGGGTAACGCCCATTGCCCAAGTCACAATACGTGTTTTGGCGTGTTGATAAATATCAGCCGCTTGAGTTATCTCGTTTTGTGTGAGCCCTGATTGTTCAGTGATCTGTTCCCATGATGTTTGACGCACTTGCTCAAGATAACGCTCCATCCCTTGGGTATGTGCCTCAATAAATTCAAGGTCAAACAAGGAATCACCCTTTTGCATCGCCTCATCATGACGCGCTAACAGCACTTTGACCATACCGCGAATGGCTGCCATATCTCCGCCCAATTTAGGCATAAAATAGTGGCTGGTCGTTGGCGTAGAGCCGTTACTTATCATTTCAATTGGGTTTTGCGGGTTGGCAAATCGCTCTAAGCCACGTTCTTTAAGGTTGTTAAACGCCACGACTTTTGCGCCACGACGATAGGCACTCGATAGAGTTTCTAGCATGCGTGGATGGTTGGTACCAGGGTTCTGACCAAATAGGAAAATCGCATCAGCCACTTCAAAATCTTCTATCGTAACCGTGCCTTTCCCGATACCAATCGTTTGTGCTAATGCGACACTCGTCGCTTCGTGACACATATTCGAACAGTCTGGGAAATTGTTGGTACCAAAACGACGAGCAAATAATTGATACACATAAGCCGCTTCGTTACTTGCACGACCAGACGTATAAAACTCAGCTTGATTTGGCATCTCTAAGGCATTGAGATGTTGACCCACTAATGAATAAGCGTCTTCCCAACTGATTGGTTCATAATGATCGGTTTGCGCGTTATAACGCATAGGTTCAGCGAGACGTCCCTGATATTCGAGAAAGTAATCGGTTTGTTTGTTTAACCATTCAACTGAATATTGCGCAAAGAAATCACGATCAACGCGACGGGTTGTTGCTTCCCAGTTTACCGCTTTAGCGCCGTTTTCACAGAAACGAAACCGTCCAGGAACACCTTTTTCACCCCAAGCGCACCCTGGGCAGTCAAACCCATGGTCTTGGTTAGTACGTAATAAGTTCGAGATGTTCTTTGCAACGTTTTCGCTCTTAAATAAATGGCGCGTGGTACTTTTTAGTGCGCCCCAACCACCGGCGGAACCGTTGTATTCTTTTATACTCATATTACTTTCTCACTAAAGTCACACTGTCACATATAACACTAAAAATACATCTGTATGGTTTTCCCTTAAGCATAGTGAAACTATTTAAAAGGTACGACAATTGGACGTGAACCATTAGTTACGTCTAAAAATGTAAATAAGTTATTGGACAGTTGAGTCGAACGCGACCATCACTGAGCGATTTTACCTATGTTGAGCCGTAGGTCTCGCCTTCTAGTCAGTCATGATATTGGACCAAGGAGATGTTCTGTCGAAAAGTATTCAATTCACGTAAATGTGTTAAATAGCAACTCGGCAAAACTCTCTGCAGCCACACATTGTGTTTACCTGCATGATGTCAATATTCGTCATTCGACGCGTTTATCTTAATACCATTTAAATTGGCAATTATATCGACGAGTTAATGTTGAGGTTTTGTAACACAGACGTGTCAGAGGAAAGATCAACACTCGTCATAACAATCAATTATTACTTATTGGTTAAATTGACTCTTGCAGTGAAAACTACTCCTCAGTTTGAGCTGCGTCAAGAAATGAGAATACGACCTATCAAAAAGAACTATCGTTGATTCAAAAAAATATCCATTATAAACATAGTGTTATTTTAAAATTAGCTAAAATACGTTCTCATAGGAACAAAATTTCAATCTTATTTTTCATTTATACTATGTAAATGATTGTTTTTCAGAATGTTAATTTGAGGGACATACGAAATTAAGATAACTATAGATTGAAAACAATAGATGCTTTCTTCATAACTTCTATCGTTGTTTGGTGGTAGCTAGGGGATGGATCGGTGCCCACTTTCTCACTTTCTGGGGCACCGTCTTTATGACGTCTGGATTGACTATAGATACTCAACGTCAAAGATGAATCGTTCAACAGCATGTTCTGTTGCTAACGTAGACAATAATGTGTGCAATTGTTGTGCTTTTCTACCCAGCTCACTGTTGGTGATCGTATCGCCGACGATTCGGTATACCGTATCGGCAGTAATGACCAAATTATTAAGCTGATAATTATCAAACAAATTTAATGGTAATTGCGTTACTTCAATTAACGGCAACTCGTCGAACACCACCGCTAGAGATTGTTCAAGTCGTAACTGCGGATCGGCACAAGACTGCCCTGTCACAACATTAATCTGCCCAATTTTATGCCCTTTTTGATACTGACTTAATAGGTGATTTACCACGTTTGAATTGGCAAAATCAGCTTGGGGGTCAACAACCCACAACGTATCATTCGCGCCATAAGCGATAGAAAAGGCAGATCCATCTGCAGTTGATAGTAAACTTGAAGGAATAGACATTGACTCGTTACTATCGAAAAATTCATTAGAAGTCATACTTAACGTATCCTCTGCAGTCAATATACTGAATAATTTTAACCGGTTATGGTTATCTCTACTTCAATGCCAATGACACCGTCATTACGCTCCCATCAAGAGGGATATTGTTATTATCACCACATGACGATGATGACTATTCTTATAAGCTGCGACACTTGTGACAATGTCACAACAACATTCCATTGAAATTTAAGACATCTTCCTTTGTGACAATACATGTTTACAAAAATATATAATTTATCACTCAGTAAGTTATCTAAATTTTGGAACACGTGTCATGTGAGTGTGAGATTTGTATCATATTTTGGACACAAAAGAATCAAAAAGCATACTGTATGTGATTTAGATCACCTACTTTCATATTAAATGACGAATGTTACATGAGAATAATTGAGCTCACGAATACTCTAGCAATAGTTGGTGTGATTAAGCACGCGGTAGAGATAGAGCTTTCACAAAGGATAAAAAAGCAGCGAGAAACAAAGTTCCTCGCTGCGGTTAAATAGCATTATCTAGCTTTACTTCAACTTGTTAGATGGTTTGTAGTGAAACATTTATGTCGGAAAGACAACCCCGTTATTGCAATACATTAGCTTGTTCTAGATCGATGGCAGAATGTTTGGGTAACAGAAATAAGGTCGCGCACATTGCAACAATATAGATGGAGGCAAGTAAGGCTATCGCTGTTGAAAACGAGCTTTCGCCAGCTACGGCACCAACGATAAACGGCCCAAACCCTCCGACGCCACGTCCTATATTGAATAGCACATTTTGCGCAGTCGCACGGGCCTCAACTGGGTACAGATCTGAAATTAGAGCGCCATACCCTCCCATCATGCCATTGACAAACATCCCCATGACAGCCCCTGCAATAAGCATTTCACTCGCAACATTAAGCTGGGAATAGAGTAATACCATCACAGCCGCCCCTAATTGGTAACATAGAAATACTTTCCATCGACCAAATTTATCCGCGAACCAACCAAACAGCCAGATACCCAGAGTCATCCCTACCACAGTAAATGCCGTCCAAGCACCCGATGCATTAAGCGATAGCCCATGCTGTTTACTTAAATAGCTCGGCATCCAAATCATAATGCCGTAGTAACCAAAGTTCTGAACAGAGGTTAGTATCACAACACCTATGCTCGCACGCGCTGTTTTGCTGTCTTTAAACAACTGGTTAAACCGATCTTTGTAACTCATCGTGTCGTGTTGGGATTGCTTAAACACGACGGGTTCACCAATACGCTGACGAATAAAAAACGCCGTAAGTGCTGGTATTAGCCCAACAACAAACATGCCGCGCCAACCGATGAAGGGTAATAACAGTGGAGTGAGAATAGCAGCAGCCAATACGCCCGCTTGCCAGCCAATACCAACATAGGACGAGGCTCGGTTACGCTGACTTTTAGGCCAAACTTCAGCGACTAAACTCATGCCAATGCCAAATTCTCCCCCGAGTCCCACTCCCGCAAGCGTTCTGTATGTTAATAAATCCCAGTAACCTTGTGCGATAGCGCATAAACCAGTAAAAAGAGAAAACATTAATATACTGACACTTAGCATTTTTATTCGGCCATATTTATCACTGAGTTGGCCAAATATAATTCCGCCCATCACCGCACCAAATAATGTCCATGTCACTAATGAACCAGCTTGCGATGAAGTCAGGCCCAAACCTTGACTGATCATAGGTAACATAAAACCTAGAATGAGCAGGTCAAATCCATCCATCGCGTAGCCACTGGCACTAGCAATTAATGCTTGCTTTGGTGACGGTGAACGCCTTGCGTTAGCTGTTGCTAATGTCATCTATCGCCTCCTTTGCGACCGATAATACGTATACGAATAAAGCCGGCGAATCATACAGCGCAAACGATTACATTACTAGTTAGGATTGAGCTAAACAGTTATTTTTGCTGTTACTTACGGTTCAATGATAGAATTCGCGCCCAGTTTACTGCAGCGCGTTCTTATCCTAAGTGATAGGAAAACGTCATCGTTTATCTTTGGCGAAGATATAAAGTTACAAAACATATCGGTTGAACTATGCTCAACCTTTGCACCGCGCTTAGAGATTACCTGCAGTCACCCTATTAATTTGAAGTAAAGGTTTCAATTTCAATGATTAGCAATAAAATCCAATGGTTTCCGGGTCACATGCATAAAGCCCGTAAAGAGATCGAAGAAGTCATTCCACAAATTGATGTCATCATTGAAGTTTTAGATGCCCGAATCCCGTTTAGTAGTGAAAATCCATTAATTTCTCAGATCCGCGGCGATAAACCGGTCGTTAAGGTACTGAACAAACGCGATCTTGCCGATCCAGAAACCACTGAGCTATGGATTGAACATCTTGAAAAAGAGCAAGGGGTAAAAGCGATGGCCATTACCACATCGCAACCTCAAGAAGTACAAAAAATACTAGAACTTTGCCGCAAACTGGCGCCACATCGCGAAGAAATTGGCAAAAACATTCGCACCATGATCATGGGTATTCCCAACGTGGGTAAATCAACGATCATCAACTCTCTTGCGGGTCGTACAATTGCGCAAACGGGTAACCAACCAGCCGTAACCCGACGTCAGCAGCGCATTAACCTGCAAAATGGTGTTGTACTGTCAGACACTCCGGGAATTTTATGGCCGAAAGTGGAAAACCCGCACAGTGGGTTTCGTTTAGCCGCCACAGGTGCGATTAAAGATACGGCGATGGAATACGATGAAGTGGCCTTTTATACCGTTGAATATCTTGCTGAACACTACCAAGACAAACTTAAAGCACGTTATCAAATCGACGAAGCGCCTGAGTCGGATTTAGAATGGATGGAAGAAATAGGCCGTAAACGTGGCGCATTGCGTGCTGGAGGCCGTGTTGACTTACATAAAGCGTCTGAAATCTTACTTCACGAACTACGCCAAGGCACCCTAGGTCAAATTACATTAGAGCGACCGGAGATGATCACTGAAGAGCTCATTCAAGTTGAAATTGATGAAGCGCAAAAGGCAGAAGATAAAGCGAAACGAAAAGAAGAACGCCGCAAACGTTATTTACGTAATAAGCGTTAATCTAAAGTCAAATAACGAATTAACCCCCCTCATCTGAGGGGGGTAATTTTTATAGGTTAGCGTGTTGGCTTTTGTAATGTCCATTCGAACGGCACTAAAATCCCAGCAAGTTTAAGTAGGATTTTTTCTAACTCATCCCAAGCCATAAGCTGAGTATCGATGACTTCAATGCGTGACTCAAACCCTTCTAACGTCATCTCTGTTACAGACACAACACCGTTAGAAACGTTAAACGCATAACACCCTTTATCGGTATTAACCACCGCTTTTACGCGTTCAGCTTGTAAGTCACTCAATAGCGAAAAGATATCATCAAAATTAAAATGATATTCAGCACCAAATAGCCACCCACAGCTGTAATACCCTTGCCCACGATTTTCACGGCGAACATAGGCCTCACCCGGTGCCAATGCAAATTGTGGTTCTTGATCAGCATGCTCATGATGATGAGGCTCAATATAATTCGAAGCACTTGAGCTGGTTCGGTCAAGAGAAAGAAGTTGCGGATCGATTTCCCCTGCAACGATAAGCGCACTATAAAGCTTACTTGGCTGTTGCTGACTTAACCATTGCTCAAAATTGGCTAAGTCTTCAGGTTGAGCAAGGTCAGATTTACTGGCAAGAATAATATCGCCGCAATCGAGTTGGTCGTTAAAATTTTGATTTGAAGTGTAACGGTCATCTTTAAAATTGCGCGGATCAACCAATGTGATGGTCGATTTAAGATCAACATAATCTTTATATTGATCCGACGTTAAAATCGCTACCACTTCTTTCGGATGGCCAAGCCCTGTTGGTTCAATGAGCAAGCGATCTGGCTGTTGGCGCAATAAAGCCGTAATACTGACGGACATCGGCACACCAGCAGAACAACACATGCATCCACCTGGTACTTCTTTAATTAATGCCCCTTGCTCAGACATCATTGCACCATCGATACCAATTTCGCCAAATTCGTTGACTAACACGGCCCATTTCTCATTATCAGGCTTATTTTTTAAGAGATTTAGAATGGTCGTCGTTTTACCGACGCCAAGAAAACCAGTGATGATATTGGTAGGAACTTTATAAGACATTAGGTACTCCTTTTGCAGGAAGTATACCCAAATCTATTGGAGAATCTAGCTGCATCAATATCATATACCCAAGTAACCTCAAGATGCTGTTTCAGCGAGAATGTATTCGCTCATAGGCAAGGCACTGATTTGAGGACATAGTCATTCTACGTTGAAAATCAGTAACACAGCCTAGGAGCGAATAAAACTCTCCCTTCGGGAGCTCATCGACAAACCTATTTCTGCGCTCAATCACGTTGAAAGGGAATGACCATTCCTGCCGTGATTGAGCTTGACCTAAGCTCGTTGATGAAGCTCTGAATCCTGTATCTTGAGGTTACTTGGGTATAAACCATATTTAATTAGCACTTAATGCTAAAAATTGAATTTATGGCTTAAAAACACACTTATTTTCCCATTCAACGGTAAATACTTACATTAGATTTATTGGTTAAAGCCCCAACTCTGTTATGATAGCGAGCGCTTAAAATGACATTAAGTAATAAACGAAAGATGACTTATTACTTCAATTCGATTCTCTTGAAATATCACGACGAGGAATTGATGAAACCTTGAAATACTTTTGATCAAAAGCAAAGAATATTGAGCAATAAATTAGATAATAGACATTAAAATGTTAGCTAGATCGTTCTATTTTAAAAATAGTTGAAGCACGTCACTCCATATCTGGAATACAACATTCCATTTATAGATATATGGTTCATTTATTTCGAGCGTATAATCCCAGCTGAAAAGCTGTTTTCCTTAGTCTTCAAGCCAAGAGGGCCCAATTCAAATGACCGCCAGAGAGAGATTAACCCATAGTTTATTAGCCAAAGTTCCAAAAGATACCATTAACCAATTTCTCTCGATCGATAAAGCCCCTGCTTCTGTTTTACTTTTGTCTGTTTTGGTTGGCATATTATCTGGCTTTGTCGGTACTTATTTTGAACATGCTGTTCGTTTGGTTTCTGAAAGCCGCACAAACTGGTTGTCTACTCAAATCGCAAGTATGTTACCTCTTGGCGTAGCTGCATTCTTGATTAGTGCCATTTTAGCGATATTGGGTTATTACTTAACACACCGCTTTTGTCCTGAAGCTGCAGGCTCTGGCATCCCTGAAATCGAAGGTGCGATGGATGGAATGCGTCCCGTACGCTGGTGGCGCGTGCTACCGGTTAAATTTTTCGGCGGTATGGGTGCGCTAGGCTCAGGCATGGTCCTTGGCCGTGAAGGTCCTACCGTACAAATGGGCGGTGCCATTGGTCGCATGATTTCTGATATTTTCCGTGTGAAAAATACAGATACCCGCCATTCACTTTTAGCCGCAGGTGCTGCCGGCGGTCTTTCCGCTGCGTTTAACGCACCGTTAGCTGGAATCATGTTTGTGGTTGAGGAAATGCGTCCTCAATTCCGCTATAGCTTAATCTCGATTAAAGCTGTGATTATTTCATCGGTCATGTCTGATATTGTCTTTCGCATTATTAATGGCCAAGAAGCCGTTATTAAGATGCCACAATATCACGCACCTGAATTAGTCTCATTAGGACTATTTCTTTTACTTGGTATTCTTTTTGGTATTTTTGGCGTTATTTTTAATACATTAATTACCAAAGCTCAGGACTTTTTCGCTAAATTACATCGTAACGATCGTAAACGTTATTTAATTATAGGCGGTATCATTGGTGGCATTTTTGGTTTAACTCTGCTTTATGTTCCAGAATTAACCGGAGGTGGCATTTCACTTATTCCTACTATTACTGAGGGTGGATACGCTGCTGGAATTCTAATTCTGTTATTTATTGGGCGTATATTCACTACATTATGCTGTTTTGGCTCTGGTGCTCCTGGTGGTATTTTTGCACCAATGCTCGCTTTAGGTACGCTTTTCGGCTATGCATTTGGCTTGATCGCACAAAGCTTATTCCCAGGATTAGATATCACTCCAGGAATGTTCGCCATTGCAGGTATGGGTGCCCTATTCGCTGCAACAGTGCGTGCTCCGGTAACAGGCATTTTATTGGTGATTGAAATGACCAATAACTATTACTTAATTTTGCCTTTAATCATTACCTGCTTAGGTGCCGTGATTTTTGCCCAGTTATTGGGTGGGCAACCGATCTACAGTCAATTGCTGCACCGTACACTGAAAAAAGCAAAACTCCAACAAGACGATTTACCTCAGCAAGATACACAGGCTCCGCAGCAGGTTCAACAAACCAGCAACCAGCCTATGTAATCGTTTCTCGTATTACACATACAACAATGCCGCGTTATTACGCGGCATTGTTGTATCTGAGTACCATTCTATTACCTAAATGACCTTGAACTCTCAGGATGTCTGATCTCTTGAACAAGACATTGGTTTGAAGCTCAAAACCACTCTAAAAGCTGGATAAAATAAGCATTCAATCTTTTTATAGCCTTGTTTTAAAGATAACTGAGTCTTAAGGATAACTGAGCTAAACCTCGCGCGCTATTTCAGTATGAGCAGCCGCATCTCTCGGCTCAGCGTAGCTTACGCCCACTTTTCAATCGTATGTAGTAATGTCTGCTTCTCAGCTGGTTTAAAGATGTGATCGTCCATCCCAGCTGCATGAACATTACGAATCGCTTGTGGACTATTATCTCCGGTGTAGCCAACGATAGGAATTTTACTGTAACGCTTGTTTGATAACCGAATGGCTTTTGTCGCTTCTAGACCATCCATAATAGGCATTTCAATGTCCATCAATACCAAGTCCACATCATTGCCGTCTAGCATCTCAATGGCATGCTGCCCATCGTCTGCTTCTATGACATCGAAACCCAGCTTACGAAGTAACAAGACCGTCACTGCACGTAAAGAGTGATTATCATCAACAATCAGCACCCTTTTGTTCGAAGATTCTCCACTGACTTCCGCAATGGCTTCTTCACTGATCTCATTTAGAATCGTCATCGTTTGCGCTTCTATAATATCTTGAGAATCAAACAGTAAAGAATCAAGAATTTGCTCAGTGTCGAGCTGTAATACGCGAAATTCTAATGGGTAGATGTCTTTTTCGGCTTGGATATCAATCGGGTAATAGTGATTGCTATCATAAAGGTAAGCGACTTTTGATTGTGAGAAATTAAGCCGAGAGCGCAATAATTCTAGAGGTTGCCAATCTACACCCACATTTTCTAAATCAACCAGAATTAAATCGTGTTCTGAGTCAGTCTTACGGTTATCGAGGAAGGCTTGTAACGTCACTACTTCAAAATGATACTGCAAGTAAAACGCCTGTTGATCCAATACTCGTGTTGCTAACCCTGGCTTTCCGATATAGAGAATTGACTTACTAGCCAGTAACTCCGTTTTCATCTGATTGGTAATCGGTGAACTGTATTTAGGGAAAGTTAACGTAAACTGAGTCCACTCACCAAAGACAGAGGTACAATATATATCACCACCAATAGAGCGCATGACCTTCCGGCAAAATGGCAATCCTAAACCATATCCGTGAGGTTTACCGAAGGTATAAAAGTCTTTAAACACTTCTTCCAATAAATGGGATTCGATACCGATACCATTGTCTCTCACAGTAATCACATTCATATCATCCTGTTCTTTCAGTTCAATATCAATATGAAAATGTTCATTATTTTGGTAGTAGAACGCGTTCTTCAATAAATTATAGAGTGTGAATTTTAATAAGGTGTCGCTACCAAAGAATTCAAAATCATGTCCAGCGTGGCAACGCACTGCATGGCGATCTTGCGGACGTTTATAAGCAAAAGAATCGAGGCTGCGTTGTACAACCGTTGTTGCATCGTATTTTTTAAACGATTTGGCCGAAATTCGATTTTGATCTATCGAGGTGAGCAATAAATCAATCGTTTCATTCCCTGAGCGAATGACTTCACTGGCATTGCGCAAAATTTCATTCACTAATGAAACATCGCTCGATTGCATCTGATAAGATTTTGTTCCGTGACTGCCCGTTGACTCTTCAGGAACCATTGTTTTCAACACATCGATCGAAGATTTTAGCGCACTAAATGGATTACGCATTTCATGAGCAATACCCGCACCAAACGAGCGAGCGATAGACACTTTGGTGTCATGTGTCACACGATTACGGAAATTAAACAGATTGCCAAAAACATAGGTAAACACAAATATAGGAATATAAGCCCATTCGATTAGCAAATGCGTTTGATCACTATCAAAGACTGACACCACCAAATAAGCGCCTATAACGCCCGACAGTGATTGCGCCATCATGACTCTAGGTTCATGAACTAATAATATATGTAGGAAAAGTGATGCCATAAACGACATCGCCCACACTGTTGACCACTGGTTCATAAACAGCATGAAGCCGAAAAAGAAAGGAAGCCCATATAAAACAGCAATGAAGTAGAAATAAGGTAGCTTAGGTTGCCATTGCTTAGGAAGACGATCACGCAGTGCTAAAATAAGAAACAAAGCACTCCCTACTGCTCTGAGCAGCAAGGATTCATAGGGTTGCGGAAATAGATATTGCCACAATACATAGTACAGCGGGTAACCGATGGCCCCCAGCCAACCAATGATCGTTAGATTTGGCTCCGCGTATTGATAAACTCTTTTGATTACATCCATGTAATCAACCAACTAGACTTAGATATCATTATACCGTTTCTACTTATGTTATCTGTCACTACGACGTTGTTATCTTATTTATGTGGCACATAGGCCTTGTTATTTTAATTTTGTATGCGATTTTCATCGCTAAGCAATAAGTTTTATAACACTTCCACTGCGGGAAGTTTGTATATCTAACCTTAATGCCAGTTGTTCTTTAAGTTCACTTACATGTGAAATAATGCCAATGGTGCGTCCACCTTGCTGCAGGTCTACCAGAGTCTGAACTGCTAAATCTAAAGACTCTGGATCAAGGCTACCAAACCCTTCATCAATAAATAACGTATCTAAACGCACACCGCCACTATAGGATTGAACCACATCCGAGACACCGAGCGCTAACGACAGAGCAGCCATAAATGATTCACCGCCCGATAATGTCGCGACATCACGCCATTTTCCGGTATAACCATCTTCGACCATTAAATCGAGCCCCGAACCTGCGTTACCTTTAGCTCGTTCTTGCTTACGTTTAAGCAAATAGCGGCCTTTACTCATGATTTGCAATCTTTGTGATGCTTGTATGAGAACATCATCGAGTAGCACACCTAAAACGAAACGATGTAAACTGACTTTTGCTCCAGTTCTCCCGTTAGCAATATCGCTTAATGTACCAAACACCTGATATTCTTTTTCGAGTGTTTCATTGTGTTGGTAAAGCAATTTTAACTTTTGTGCGACTTGGGTGAGATTATCTAACTTAGACTTATATTGTGTAAACACTTGAAATGTGCGATTGACCCCAGTTTGACATTCATAGAGTTTATCTTTAATCGGCTCAACCTCAGGTTTAGGTTGGTTTTCTAGCTCTTTATCGAGCGCTTCAACTTGCCCAGACAGTTTTGATAATTGACTGTCATGCGCAGAAACTCTCGCTTGAATCTGATCTTGCGCCTCTTTGTCCATTATGGATAGCTTATATTCATCCAAATTATTAAAACCACTTTGTTCTAATGCAGACTGCCACTTTTTCTCATTGACATCAACGTCTAACTGCCACTGATTTATTTGCTGATTTAAGGACTCTACCGTAGAGAGAAGAGCCGATAATTGGTTCTGTACTGTGACAAAATGTTGCTGTGTCTGCTGTTCTTGCGTGGTTAACTGAGCAATCTCTTGTTCCAATGCCTGTTTATGACAAAGCACTTTTTCTAACGTGTCTAATTCTGGAGTCAATGATTGATTTAGAGAATCTAGCTCTGTTTGCAACCGCGTTTGATTTTTCTGAGCCTCTTCGATCACACTAAGCTGACGCTGGTACTCTTCACGTAATGCAACCAATTTTTTCTCTGCTTTATCAAGCATGAGACTGTGCTGTTGAACGTCGAGCGCAGATAACTGCTCAAGCTCCTGTTGCAATGCTTTTTTATTCTGATTGAGTTCGGCTAATTGTGGCACTTCAGCTAGCTGTACGAGCAACTGCTGTATTTCACTTTGCAAATGCTCTATCTCAACCACTATTTTTTCTACTGAGTTAGCCAGCATAACTTCATGGTCATAATCCCTTTGCTGGATAGTTCTGGCATTATCCACTTGCTCTTTAGTGACAACGTCACCATCAGCCATAGCCGGAGCCGGGTGTGTATGACTACCGCACACTGGACAGGGTTGATCATCTTCCAACGTTGCTGCCAGAAGCGCCGCTTGATTACGATGCCATTGTAACTCAAGTTTATTTGCCGCTACGCGACTCGCTTCTGAGATTGCTTTTGACTGCACAAGTTGGGTTTCTGCCTCACTTTTTTTAGATAGTAAAGCCTGTAATTTAGTCTGTAATGCTTGTTCTTTGTGTCGTAATTCGATGTTCTGACCGAGAGTCTTAAGTTGCCACTGTTTCACATCGATTTGTGCAACCTTCTCTTTCAACGCTTCTAACTCTGCGCGCTTT
This sequence comes from Vibrio eleionomae, assembly GCF_009874545.1. Classification (NCBI taxonomy): domain Bacteria; kingdom Pseudomonadati; phylum Pseudomonadota; class Gammaproteobacteria; order Vibrionales; family Vibrionaceae; genus Vibrio; species Vibrio eleionomae. The sequence continues at coordinate 47,464 of NZ_WEKT01000020.1, forward strand.
TCTTTTACGTGAACTTCACCTTTGGCAATACGCCCTTCTAGCACGGTTCGAAATTCTTGAGCCGCCTTCACAGTTTGGTCAGCGGTTACTCGTTGCTGCTCATGTTCGCCAATCAAACGTATGTTCTTTTCGATACTTTGCAGTTCGTACAAGGTTTTATTTTTGTCAGGAATGACCGATGCGTTCTGAGTCGCTTGCTTAGCCGCCAACTCGGCTTCTTTTAACTGCTTTTCGCATAATTCAAATTCGACTTGTGCCTGTTTTTGTTTAAGCGTCACAACGTCTAGTTGTTGTTGCGCTGAGTGAAAAGGCTGATAAATCGTTGTTAATTGAGATGCTTGCCGCGCTTTAACAAGTCGAATTTTGTCTGATTCTATCTGTGACGTGGATTGATTGAGAACCTGCAGATCTTTGTTTAATGATTCGCGCTGGTTGTATTTCCCCACTAACAGCTCAGCTTGAGAGAGTTGCTGTTTAATCTCATCGCGCTTGTTTTGCTGAGCTTGGTATTCACGTTCACTCTGTTCCACAAGTGGTTTTGTCACGCTAAGTTCTTGTTGTAACTCAGCTTCACTGGCTATAGAAGCAACATCAAGTGCTCCTTTTATTTGGTTATCAAATTGGTCTTTTTCTTTTCGAATCCCAGCCGCTTTATCAAACAGTGCCCGTTCAATTTGTGTATAAATTTGAGTTTGAAACAGCTGACCAAAAATAACTTCACGATCTTTTGAATTGGCAATGAGTAAGTCGCGAAATTTACCTTGAGGTAACACCATAACTTGACGAAACTGATTCACCTCTAAACCAATCAATTCCTCGATGGCCTTACGTACCGGCGTTGGTTTATTGGCCAACAAGGTTTCTTCGCCTTGGGTAATTTGGGTTAACGTCGCAGCATGAGTTTTACGAGTAAAGCCCTCACCACGTTTTTTCGGCACTTCTTGATCAGGACTGCGAACTACAGCGTACTGCTTATCACCAAGAGAAAACTCGAAACGCACTTCAGTGGTTAAATGGGGATCGGCATAATCACATCGCATTTGATCCCCAGTCCGCTCACTGCCCGTTGTTTCTCCGTATAAGGCATAACAGATGGCATCTAATACGGAGCTTTTACCTGCACCGGTAGGGCCGTTAATCAGAAAAAGCGGCGCAGCACCAAATTTATCAAATTCTACTTGTTCAACACCCGCAAATGGGCCAAAAGCTTGTAATGAGAGTTTTATTGGTCGCATAAGATTACTCTTCCCCTTTTTTCAGATCTGCAATGACCGTCGCTATAGCTTGTTCTTGTTCGCGGGTTAATGGTTCTTGCTTGGCCTCTTGAAAAAAGTCTTTAAACATGTCTATTTCATTTCGCTTTAAACGTTGGCTGCTCATCTCTTGGTCAATGCCAATCAACATGCCTGGTTTTTCAATGTGTAAAACATTTGGATAGACCTGACGCAATTTTTCCATTGGATCTAAAATGGCGTGCTTATCGGTTAAGCGAATAAGTAAATAATCTTCTGGGCGAGGGTCGTCTGCGGCTTGCTCGAGAATATCCGCTAGGTTTCCTTCAATAATGCGCATTTCGTGGGCAGCATGTAATTCTATCTGGGTTGCACAAACAAAGCCTGTTTTGTCTAATTCCACTAATGTCATACTTTTCTTCTGATGTTGCTCAGAAAAACTGTATTTCATCAATGAGCCAGAATAACGAATGAAAGCTTCCCCTTTATATTGAGGCTGATGTAAATGCCCCAAAGCAACGTAATCGAACGGAAGGAAATGCTCATGACTCACTCTATCTGAGCCACCAATAGAAAGTGGACGTTCCGATTCTGATTCGATAGCCCCATCCACAAAACAGTGACTTATCAATACGTGACACTGTGACGTATCAAACTGGGCAACTATTTTTTCGCATAATACTTGGTGGGCTTCATCATGTGTTGAAACCGTGACATTAAAATGATGCCGTACCAACTCAGGATCGTTATATGGCATCCCATAGAATGCTACCTCTCCCGCCAGCTCACTACTCAACACAACCGGTTCAAGCATTTGGGAAAAATCGGAAATAATATAGAGTCCAGATGCTTTCATCTGTTCAGCTGCAAAACCAAGACGTGCCGCTCCATCGTGATTACCGGGAATCATGATAACGGGCGTATTAAGCGACTGACATAAATCAGAAACAACCTGATTAAGTAATTGAATAGCTTGAGTAGGAGGAACCGAGCGATCATAAATATCACCAGCGACAATAACGGCATCGACAGGATGGTGTCGGACGTAATCAACAAGTTGTTGTAATATTAAAGCTTGATCATCAAGTAGAGATACATTGTGAAACTGACGGCCTAAATGCCAATCTGAGGTATGGAGAAACTTCATTACGTTCCTATTGTTATTTAAATCGCTAGCCAAACATATCATTCTAAACTGTCGCAAAACTATGTTACTAAACAGATAATTGGCTCAGTAAACACATATTTTAAAACTATTTAGATCTAATGTGCTTATTGTGAATCATTTCTCTAATGAAGCAATAGCAAAAGCGGCCAATAAGACAAAAAATGTCCAGTAAATGGACATTTATATACCCTGGCGATTTTAAGAGGCGCTCTTAATGAGCATGCACGCGCGTCTAGGCAAATCACTGGTTTGAAGGTAGGGTCATTCTATGTAGAAAATCACCTATCAATACGCACTTTTAACTTACGCGGAATAAGTTCAATGCCACTTTGGTAACGTTTTGCCGACGCGTTTAGCGCTAATTCAAGGGCACTATCGGCAATCAACTCGAACTGTTGAGGCAGTGAGTTAATCTTAATCGGTAGGAAATTGAGCAAGCGGTTATCACCAAAGGTCGCTAAACGAATACGTTGCATGATATCCGGATTTTCGATTAACACATCTAAGATGCCTTCAACCAAAGTGTAGGATGTCGCCACAACCGCATCAGGAACACATCCCTTATCGACCCATGTTTGAAATACACGACGGCCATCAGCACGGTTAAAGTGTTCTCCGTAGCCAAGTAGTGGTGTTAGCCCTCTTTCTTTAACTGCTGATTCAAATCCCATCTGCCTTTCTTGCGAGACGCTCAGCTTCGGTAATGCCCCCACTAGCCCCACACTTTTAACTTCATCAAATAATACCGATTCAGTCAGTTCATGAGCGGCGTTAAAATCCTCACTGATGACACAGGCAAAAAATTCATCATCTAACGGACGGTCAATCGCAATAACCGGCGTACCTGACGTTTGAAGTTTTAGATAGAACTCGCTCGCATTAGGAATCGCACTCGCGACAAATAGCGCATCAATTCTGCGTCCGACCAACGTATTCGCCACCGTTTTTTCTGTCTCAACGCTATCGTCAGAACAAGCAATTAAAATTTGATACCCAGCTTGGCGAGAATTTTGTTCCAACAATTTGGCTAAACGTGCGTAACTTATGTTCTCTAGATCTGGAATGATTAAACCAAACGAACGGCTATTCCCAGCCCGTAATGCAGACGCTGCATGATCAGGACGATAGTTATGCGCATCCACCACTTCCATCACTTTCTTTTGGGTTTTGTCACTGATGCGATACTTGTGGGCCTTGCCGTTGATGACATAACTGGCAGTTGTTTTGGATACTCCGGCTAATTTGGCAATTTCTTCTAACGTCATGTCGTGTTCTCTTATTATGTGCGGCTGATCATAGAAATAACCACTCGATCCTTGTTGATGTTGAATTATATGCTGAATCGATTCAGTATGACAGCTGAAATTATTCAGCAAAGTCACCAACAACTCGCATTATTGAGATTTTTCGACTAAATCTTAATACGCAAGATATCAATTACTGATGTTAACAGTGGGTTTTGCTGAATTTTTTTAGGCACTAGCTGAAACGATTCAGCAACCTTAATTAATATAGCGTAAACCTACAGACCACAACGAAGAAATGTGGTTACAACAATTGGCTATTAAAGCCAAACAAAGGGGCAAACATGCTGCAACTATCTACTCAAGACATCAAACTTGGTCAGGCTCAGTCTAACAAGCTAGATGCAATCCGAGCGATCGCTGCCGATCTCACCACAAAAGGCCTAGTACAAGAAGGCTACGTAGAAGGAATGCTAAACCGTGAAGGTCAAAATTCGACTTTCTTGGGTAACGGTATCGCGATTCCACACGGCACAACAGACACTCGTGATTTAGTACAACAAACTGGTGTCGCTGTACACCACTTCCCTCAAGGTGTTGATTGGGGTGATGGTAATACCGTTTATGTTGCAATTGGTATTGCAGCAAAATCAGATGAGCACTTAGGCATTTTGAAGCAATTGACCAAAGTCTTATCCGCTGACGGTGTAGAAGAAAGTTTAAAAGATGCGAAAGACGCACAGCAAATTATTGCCATCTTAAATGGCGAAGTGCAATTTGAGGCTGACTTTGCTCCATCATTAGTTCAAATCAAATTTCCAGCAACAGATTTTGTCCAACTTAGCGCGGTGGCGGGCGGCCTACTGAAAAACAAAGGCGCTGCGGCAGCGGATTTTGTTGCCGACCTAGTAACAAAAGAACCCACTCATCTTGGTAAAGGTCTATGGCTGGTAAGCAGTAATAAATCTGTTTCTCGTACTGGTCTTTCTTTTGTTTCTACCTCACAAGCATGCCAGCACAATGGTCAAGAAGTGAAAGCGGTAGTGGCGATCGCTGCATGTAACGCAGCGCACCAACCCCTGCTTACTAACCTGTCCAACATCGTGTTCAAACAAGAGCAAGACTCACTCACCAGTGCTGATTCAGCTCAGACAGTCATTGCATTACTGAATGGCGAAGCTGCTCCAGCAGCAGCTGGCGACGAAGCTGCTGATGACAATACTCGCGTATTTACCATTAAAAACCCACATGGTTTACATGCTCGCCCTGGTGCTTGTCTTGTTGCTGAAGCGAAGAAATTCGAAGCTAGTATTAAAGTCATTAACCTTGATGGTGATGGTAAACAAGTTAATGCTAAGAGTTTAATGAAAGTTATCGCTCTGGGTGTTAAACAAGGCCATAAACTGCAATTCACCGCTGATGGCGCAGATGCATCTCAAGCATTAGATGCTATCGGTGCAGCGATTGCCGCTGGTCTAGGCGAAAACTAAGGAGTGCTCTCATGACGAAAAAAGTCGTCACTATTACATTAAACCCTGCACTCGATTTAACGGGTAGCCTAGACACATTGAACGTGGGCTCAGTGAGCCTAGTGAAAAGTGCCAATCTGCACGCGGCTGGTAAAGGCGTTAACGTGGCTAAAGTACTCAGTGACCTTGGCGCAGAAGTGACTGTTACTGGCTTTCTAGGTGCAGACAACCAAGAAATGTTTTGTCAATTATTTGAAGAAATGGGGGCTAAAGATGAATTCGTCCGCATTCATGGTTCAACTCGCATAAACGTTAAATTGGTCGAAGAATCAGGTGAAGTTAGCGATATTAATTTCCCTGGTATTCAAGTCTCACCTGACGATGTTGAAGTATTTGAGCGCACCCTACTTCGCCTTGCACAAGACCACGATTTCTTCGTACTTGCAGGGAGCCTACCAGGTGGTGTAACTCCTGAACTTTGTGCATCTTGGATTGAAAAACTGCACTCACTTGGTAAAAAAGTGTTATTTGATAGCAGCCGTGCAGCACTCGCTGCTGGGTTAGACGCTCATCCTTGGTTAATAAAACCCAATGATGAAGAGCTCTCTCAATTTGTTGGCCGAGAATTAGTAACCCCAGCACAATGCCGCTCGGCAGCCGCAGAATTAGCGAGCAAAGGCATCGAGAATGTCGTTGTTTCTATGGGTGCTAACGGCACAATGTGGCTAAACCAAGGCCAGTGGCTACATGCTCAACCTCCACGTATGAGTGTGGTTAGCACAGTGGGTGCCGGAGACACTTTAGTGGCTGGTATGTGCTGGGGCCATATGCAAGAAATGCAAAAAGAAGAATTAATCACCTTTGCTACTGCATTGTCTGCGTTAGCAGTGACGCAAGTCGGTGTGGGTGTGACTAATGCGAGTGAACTCGCTTCCCTACAAAAAGAAATCCAATTACAACCAGTAAGTGAAACTACTGATAATTAAGGACAAAAGGTCTTAACTATGAATATTGCCATTATCACCGCATGCCCAAGCGGCGTTGCGAATAGCATCATAGCGGCCGGTTTGCTTGAGCAAGCAGCCAAGTCGCTAAACTGGACCGCTAAAGTAGAGTGTCATTCAACCGTACTGACACAAAACACACTGACTGCAGAGGATATCGCCGCAGCGGATCTCATCGTTATTGCAGCTAACGCTCCCGTTGATACATCACGTTTTGTTGGTAAAAAGGTGTATCAGAGTGATATCTCAGCATGCACTACTGATGCCTCAGCTTATCTAAAACAAGCAGCAGAACAAGCAACGGAGTTAACTGCAGACCAAGGGGCTTCTTCCTCGGTTGCTGAAGCTGCAACAACGTCTGCAACGAAGAAAATCGTTGCGATTACTGCCTGTCCAACGGGTGTTGCTCACACATTCATGGCTGCAGAAGCACTTGAAGATGAAGCAAAACGTCTTGGTCACGAAATCAAAGTTGAAACTCGTGGTTCTGTTGGTGCGAAAAACCAATTAACTGCCGAAGAAATCAAAGCGGCAGACGTTGTTATTATCGCTTGTGACATCGACGTACCACTGGATCGTTTTGTTGGGAAAAAACTTTACAAAACCAGCACTGGTGCTGCACTGAAGAAAACAGAGCAAGAAATCAATAACGCACTCGCGAGTACCTTAGTCTACTCACAAGCTGGCGGCGATAGTTCAGAGCCAGCGAAAGAAGAGAAAAAAGGCGTTTATAAACACCTAATGACTGGCGTATCACACATGCTTCCTGTTGTGGTCGCCGGAGGTTTGATCATCGCGCTTTCTTTCGTATTTGGTATTAAAGCGTTTGAACAAGAAGGCACTCTACCTGCTGCATTGATGAAAATCGGTGGCGGTTCAGCTTTCGCATTGATGATTCCAGTTCTTGCTGGTTACATTGCATTTTCTATCGCGGACCGTCCCGGACTTGCTCCTGGCCTGATTGGTGGTATGTTAGCAAGCTCATTAGGTTCCGGCTTCCTTGGTGGTATCATTGCCGGTTTCATTGCTGGTTATGCAGCGAAAGCGTTGGCTGATTACGTCAAACTTCCTCAATCGATGGAAGCGCTAAAACCTATCCTTATCATTCCATTTGTTGCGAGTTTAATCACTGGCCTCATCATGATTTATGTTATCGGTACTCCGGTAGCCGAAATCATGACCGCCATGACTAACTTCCTCAATACGATGGGTGATGCGAACGCCGTATTGCTTGGTATTATCCTTGGTGCAATGATGTGTTTCGACTTGGGTGGCCCTATCAACAAAGCCGCTTACACGTTCGGTGTGGGTCTATTAGCGTCTAGCCAATATTTACCAATGGCGGCTATCATGGCTGCAGGTATGGTTCCACCGCTAGCAATGGGCCTTGCAACCTTTATTGCTCGTAAGAAATTTGAAGCAAGTGAACGTGAAGGTGGTAAAGCTGCTTTTGTACTTGGCTTGTGCTTCATCTCAGAAGGTGCAATCCCATTCGCAGCGAAAGATCCTATCCGCGTAATCCCATCATGTATGATTGGTGGTGCAATCACAGGTGCTCTATCAATGTTGTTTGGTATCAAATTGATGGCGCCTCACGGTGGTTTATTCGTACTCGCGATTCCAGGTGCAATCTCTCAAGCTGGTTTATACCTACTGTCTATCGTAGTGGGTACGGTTGTCACTGCCGTTATTTATTCAGTGCTAAAACCGACTCCAGTAGTGAAAGCATAATTTACTCGTGAGCCACGCGAAATAAAGTGGCCACTGTATCTTAAAAGCCAGCATTCAATGAATGCTGGCTTTTTTATTGAATCAGTGCCGTTTTTCTTGCAACGATATACGCCATAATCAACATATACCCAAATGACCTCAAGATGCAGGATTCAGAGCTTCATCAACGAGCCTAGGTCAAGCTCAATCACGGCAGGAATGGTCATTCCCTTTTAACGTTATTGGGCGTAGAAATAGGTTTGTTGATGAGCTCCCAAAGGGCGAGTTTTATTCGCTCCTAGGCTGCGTTACTGATTTTCTACGTAGAATGACTATGTCTTCAAATCAGTGCCTTGCCTAAGAGCGAATACATTCTCGCTGAAACAGCATCTTGAGGTTACTTGGGTATAACATTTGGGTTAACTCATCCCTTTGTTGTCCTATTTATAGCTAAAACGTATAAAATCCATCTCTAAATCAATATCTATCTCACTGGTTAAAGCAAATTCATCTCCCACCACTGCACGTACTGCAGCCATCCAAAACCTTAGCGCTAACGTATTCTCTTTCAACACTCGAATTTGCCATTCGCCCGGATGCAATTTCAAAACCTGTGCTAACGCTTTCTTACCAATCCCTAGCCTTTTATATTTTCTCAGTACAAAAAACTGTTCAACATCGAGTTTAGATCGGTCGATAGGGTAATATCGAATCAACGCAAACCCTGCGATTTTTTCATCCACATAAATAAAATAAGGAAAATAATCAGCATCTTGCCAATAAGGATCGAGGGTCAGCGCATTAAACGTGTAACAGCCTAGTTCACTAGGATCCCATCCCATGAACTCCGACATATCGTACACATAATAAGTAAAAAGATTCTCTAAAATAACCCGCTGGTTAGCAGGTATTGGGTGTAATGTAATGCACATAATAAGTAATTTGTAAGGGGGATTGTTATAGACTTAGTTGGTATCGAGCAACATCAAATCCTAATAATGTTTGTCGATCCACCAGCTTGAAACCAAATGTTTCGTAAAACGTTCTCAGTCTTAGTCGCGCTCCATGGCAATCGCAGCGCAACCACTCACATTCAAGTAATCTGCATATGACCTTCGTAGTCAGCAGCAGGTATCTCTAACCAAGGATTATTCATCGCCACGTCCGTGTTTTATTGATCTTTTCTTTAGCGTCAAAAGCCTCCGCTAAATCAATATCATATCGGTTAGCTATCGCACAAAGGTAGATGAAAATATCCGCCAGTTCATCGCCAATATCTGCAATTTTTGACCGAGGGTCAACGGCAATCCCTTCCGCTTTCCGAACCGCTTTAAACAGTTCACCAACCTCTTCTCCCATCAATAAGCATTTGTTTTGTGCATTTTGATCAGAAAATCCACGTTCAACTTCTAACTCAGCAACGTACTGCTGGAAATCGTGTAACGTGGCGTTTGGTTTAAGGTTAGGCATAGAGACTCCAAAGCAAGTTTAAATATGACTGCAAATTCAATGCAGTATATCACTAAGAAGCCGTGCAACCGTGTTTGTAGCTCACAAGAATGGCATCATAATCTTTCATTTCAGTCACTTAATATCAGCTTTTGTCAGTGATTGGCCTTCAATTTTCTCTTCATCTAGCGTTGCTTTTGCCTTTGCTTGTTCATCTTTCTTTTGCTGTTTCGCTTTATTAAATACAGGATCCCAAGTCGAATCGGGGCTTTTGTCTAAATTGCCACCACGAACTTCCTCAGCAAGCAAACGTACAGGATTTTTTTGAATGACTTTCACATCGCCTTTTTTATCCACTTTTACATCGCTACCATCAATATTTTTGTAGACCTTACCTTTGGAAGCGACACCATCTTGAGGGCCTTTGTATTCATGACCTTTTTTTACTTCAACGGGATCGTTACTGTGCTCGGGTTTCACATACACAGATTCATCAGAGTCGTTATACACCGCTGCCAAGCTAGCGGTAGGCAGCATGATAGTTCCTAACACGACAATGCTTAATAGCTTGAGTGATGTCATTTCTTTTTTCATGTTGGACCTCTAATGTAACCTTTCTTATTTACTTCATAAAATTGTCACAATTATGGTTGTTTACACGCCATCACATGGAAAGAATTACGTCAATTTTTCATCATGAAACGCAATAACCCACCCAATTAATAGTGGTGTTAGCGAATAAAGTACTATGGATGCGACAAAACGTATCCAATCACGTGGAAAGAAAATAATGACTTATTCGATGATTAGGCTTAAATAGAATTCTTGGATTAAGAGTTTAATCCGATATTCTGAGGCAATTTAGGTATAAAGGGTAAGAGACCGAATAAAAGCGATTCGCTCGTTCATTAAGATGGCTGTTTTTTCCGAGCTTGTGCCCGAAGCAATATCTCTTGCTGCTCAGCAGGGCTAGCATCATGCCATTGCAATATTTCATCAATGGTACGATGGCATCCAACACAGATTTTAGAACCATCCATCGCACAATTTTTTACGCAAGGATTAGGGAGAGGTTCTGCCGCCTTTGATTTTTTAAACACAATACCACACCATATTTCAAATATTTTATTATTGAAGTATGGTTTGCTACGACGGGTGTTTCAAATTTCTGCGTAATCAAAACGACCCGTAATTTTCTGCGGCATCCCAGGCACAACCATCAACGCTGTTATCTCTGGGAATTCCTTTGCCAGTTTTCGAGTGAATAGCCAAAAGTATCTATTTCAACTGTAAAAAATCACCATCAATAATCAGTAGCTTAACGCCTGTTTGCGTCACAGAACGGTGAGAGCTCAACTCATCAGAAACAATATAAGACATCCCTGGTATTAATACCGAAGAATCGCCATTTTCTTGCTCATTGGTCACTTCCCCTTCTAGACAATAAACAATATGCCCTTTTTGACACCAATGATCGGCAACATAACCGGCACTGTATTCCACAATACGCACACGTAAACCATCAAATTGCATCGTTTGCCAGTAAGCAATACCACTTTCCCCCGCATGCTCTGTACGTGGAATTAGCGACCAATCTATGGTCTGAAACGGGATATTTTTGTCATCCATGATTATTCCCAAGCTATATGAATAAATGATAAGTAATACGCTATAAGTCAGTAAGATATTATCAACTAAATAACTGGATGCATAGCGCCATGGGTACATAAAGTGTCCCTTTGTAAAAATACCCATATTATTTGTAATGATTACCAAGCACCCACCTACACTTTATGCAATGTAGCCCATAAAACGGAGGTGCACTCTTTTCACAAATTAAAGCAACAGTATGGCAATACAATCACTTCCAGTGATTGTTCCGCAGGTACAGTGACCATCACAACGAACCGATGTGTCACTTTCTTTATCTTTGCTATAAAAGGAATCATGCAAAGTGACTGATAAAAAAAAACTATGGCGCCCCTCTCAAGCGATCATGCTGATTGGCCTTCCCCTTCTATCAAGTTGCGCCTTTTCTCAAAATACTCAAGATACAACACGCACTATAAAAAGCCCCGTTCAAGCGATTATGACCGATCCAAGTGGTGAACCCTTATCCTCAGCTTCAACTGGTGCGTTTCAAAGCAAAACATACAAACATCCAGAAAACAGAGGGCCAGGTCATCAAATCTATTACAATTTAAGTGTGCAATACACTGAATCCCAATTATATAACCCGCTAACAAATCTCCCTGACACCGTTAAACTACGTTCTCTTGTTGGCAGTAAATCGAACGAAAAAACCCCATTCGTTGGACCTAAAGTGGATCTTTGGCCCGGTGAAACCTTCCGTTTAACCCTAGACAACAATCTCCCAGATGATGAAAGTTGCTATTCCCACACAGGTGGAGTTGACGATCCGCATTGCTTTAATGGCACCAATATGCACACACATGGACTTTGGATAAGTCCTACAGGAAATAGTGACAACGTGCTGCTCAAAATTGATCCCGGAGCAAGCTTTGAATACGAATATAATATTCCGTTTGATCACCCTGCGGGGACGTTTTGGTACCACCCACATTTGCATGGCTCTACGGCACTTCAAGTCTCTAGTGGGATGAGCGGCCCACTCATCATTCACGGTGATCGTGTACCAAGGTTCGAAAACAATACGTTAAACGCTGGGGATATCGATACGTTACTGACGGATAGTAATGAAACGCCACTTCAAGAACGTGTATTGATGTTTGAGCAAATCGCTTATGCCTGTCGTAATCAAGAAGGAAAAATCGAAACAGACCCCAATGGCCAATGGAAATGCAAGCCAGGACAAGTTGGTCAAATAGAGAAATATGACCAATTTGGCCCAGGAACTTGGCAGAACTCCAAACGCTACACGTCAATCAATGGTACCGTGCTACCCACCATTAAAGACATTGCTGTCGGGGATGTGGAAAGATGGCGTTTTATTCACGCAGGGGTGCGCGATACCATCGGTCTACAGTTCAAAAAAGCCAAACTGAATAATCTGAAATTACGTAAGGTTTATGAAGAGTTCAACAAGGCAAAAAATGCTGACGAGAAAAACGAAATCGTTGAGAAATATTGTTCAGGCGCCCCACTAAACCAATATATTATTGCTAGCGATGGCTTAACTAGAAAACAAGTATCAACGCAATATAAAACGGTATTTCAGCCCGGCTACCGTGAAGATGTGTTAATGACCTTCCCAGAAAAAGGCCTCTACTGCATGGTCGATACTCACACCAATGGCCTTGACACAATCAACAAAGAAAAATCAAGCGACCAAATTTTGGCATTAATTGATGTAAATAAGGCTACTCAACAAACCCAACCACTACCAACCAATGATAAGTGTCAAATGGCTCCAAATGCCATTCAAGTTTCTAACACTAAATTAAGTAAGTCAGATAAAAAAGTATTGGCGAAGCAAAATGAAACGATATGTTCAACGCTTCTGACTGGTGCTCAAAAATACTCCCAAGAAAAGGTACGAACCCACGTTGTTGACGATATTAAAAATGGCTTAATGTTGACTGCATTTGTGCCACACAAAGACGTTTCAGATTCTGAAGTCAGAGGGCAACAAGAACAAACATTAGGGTTCAATATCCTTCGTTCAAGTGGAGGAAATGCTTTTCATATTGGTAACTTAGATCTTAATACAACGACATACCATAGAGATTTAGACACTGGTGAAATTACACCAGATAAGGATGGCAATACCGTGATTGCACCTTATGGTATCGTCAACGGGAAAGCCTATGCTGCCGATGTGGTCGATCGCAAACTACCGTTAGGTAAAGCTCAAGAATGGAAATTAGGTTCTGTGTATGAAGGCCACCCTTTCCATATTCACGTCAATCCGTTCCAGATCGTATCAATTCAAGATGAGCATGGTAAAGAAGTGACCGGCGATCCAAAAAGCCAATACTATGGGTATAAAGGAGTATGGCGCGACACCATCTTTGTTCGTCAAGGCTACCTTATTACCATGAGAACGCGTTATGAACGCTATATTGGTGAATTTGTCCTGCATTGCCATATTCTCGACCATGAAGATCAAGGGATGATGGAAAATGTCGGCATTTACCTTACCAATGGTAAAGGTCAAATCGTGACGGATGCTCATCACTAACGCGTAATCACACGTAACGAACCAAGGTAGATATTTATGTATCTACCTTTTTTATCGCCATAAATTTCCCCATATTAACCAACATCACGCTTACTCAACTCATTACATATTATGACTTAATCTTTGTCGTGCGGGCTTTGTTATGACATGGGTTTACAACCTCACTCGCTAATACATAACTATCTAAATTAATTAAACAATTGTATCTCTAACGTCATACAATTATTTGATAACTCAGAAACATACATTCATGCTTGTTACGAGAGCTTTTGAATAATGTCTTTTCGTCTCTTTATGGCCGATCTAGCATAGTACTAAACGATCTAAGCAATTCGTTTTAATTTGTGTTTTCTTATATAGCATTTAGTTCGCAAAATTAACTTAGTAGGAATTGCTATCATGCGTCGTTGGTCAGCTCTTTTAGTGACTTTGGTGTTGGGTTGGAGTCACCTAGCAACTGCAGCAGATAAATCAATCGAAATTGGTTACATGCCGATTATTCCAGTGTCTCAAGCCTTTGTTGTATTACAAAATGGCACTTTAGAAAAAGCAGGGATTAAAGATCCTCAGTTATTCAAATTTCAAAACGGCCCTGCTATCGTACAAGCGCTGCTATCCGGTCAATTGGATGTTGCTTATTTGGGTATCGGTCCAGCGATGGTTGCTCGTGCTAAAGGTGCCGATATAAAGGTTGTCGCCTCGAATATTGTTGAGCAAGTTAGCATGGTTGCACTGGGTAAGCTCGCGCCTTACTTTGATAACGGTGATACGAAAACGGCATTTGCGCGTTTTAAAGCAGATAACGGACACAAAGCCGTAATCTCAACCTTTCCAGTTGGGTCTGTTCCAGAGACAGTATTACAATATTGGCTACATCATCAATTGGGTATGACAGACCAACAGATTGCAGACAATATACGCATCATTTATCAAGGCACAGCTCAGGTTCAACAATCCCTAATGACTGGTGCCGTTGACGGTGCCGCCATTTTGGAACCTGTGGTTAGCATTGTGAAAGACAGAAAGTCTGACGCTAAAGTCGTGGCATCAGGGTCTCAAATGTTCCCTAACCAACCAGGGGCTGTGTTGGTCGTACGTGAAAAACTGATTCAATCCGATCCCGAGTTAGTTAAGACGTTGGTTAAAGCTCATATTGCTGCCACTAACGAACTACGCAACGATCCAGAAACTGCGGCTAAAGCGGTTGGAAAATATGTGGGTGGTGGTCGCCTGCCTTCTCGTATCGTGTTAAACGCAATCAAAAATTCTCATGATGAATTTCAAGCCGATCCTAATGCGATCATAGAGGGAACTCATACGATGCGTGACTTTCAGGCGAAACAAGGCACTTTAAAAGTAAATGTAGACCTAAATTCCCTATTCGATAATCACTTCTATAACGAATTAAACCAGGAGTAACACCTCGTAATGTTGCAACTATTGACTCGCTCCCGCTGGGGGCGTGCTTTTTTAGGGCTGTTGGGCGTCATCGGCTTCGTATTAGTGTGGAAATATGCCCAAGCTTCAAACTGGGCACCGAGCGGTACCATTCCAGATCCTTTTATTCTACCTCAAGCACTTGCTGATGAATGGACATCCGGGCGGTTACTGCCAGCGATTACCTCAAGTCTTATCCATTACGGTTGGGGGTTAGCGATTGGTACATTTCTTGGCTTCTTAATTGGCGCTCTCGCAGCATCTTCAGCGCTGATTGATGCCTTACACGCTTGGTTAGCGCGCATACTTCGCCCTATTCCACCGTTAGCTTGGGTAGTATTTGCCATAGCGTGGTTTCAAGTCAGCCATGCAGGTGCCGCGTTTGTTATTGCGATTGGCGTGTTTTGGGTCAATTATTTTGCCACCTACTCTGCCGTGAGTAACGTAGACTCTCGTTTTTACGAGCTTGCTCGTTCATTTGGTCAAAACGGATATTTCCGTCAAGCATTACAAGTCACCTTACCGGGAGCGGCTGTCGGCATTTTTTCTGGTATTCGCACAGGCATTGGCCAAGCTTGGATGACACTCATTGCTGCCGAACTTCTGGGCGTCCCCGGAATGGGACAGGAAATGAATTCCGCTGCAGGTGTCGGCGCATACGAAGTCGTTGTGGTTTATATGTTGATCATTTCTCTAGTTTACACACTGAGCGATACACTATTTGGTCTAATTGAAAAGCGAGTTCTTAAATGGCGTCAATTCTAAATATCGAAGGTCTTAGTTATCACTATGGCGACAATCCTAAGCCTGTCTTTGCCAATTTAGATTTAAAGATCGAAGAGGGTGAGTTCGTTGCCGTTGTTGGTGGATCCGGTGTTGGCAAATCCACATTGCTACGCTGTGTTGCTGGGTTAACGGAATCGAGTGGTGGTAACATTGCTTTAAATGTCGAAGAAAACGAAACAAGACGCTCTCGTGGGCTCGTATTTCAAGATGGTCGTTTAATGCCTTGGCGCACATTGCGCAGCAACATCGCCTATGGCTTGCAAGGCTTAAAACTCACCAAAGAACAAAAACAGCAACGGGTTGATGAGGTAATAAAACTGGCACGTTTAGACGATCTCGCAGATCGCTGGCCGCATCAACTTTCGGGCGGCCAAGTTCAACGCGGCGGTATAGCTCGTGCACTTGCTGTTCATCCACATTTATTATTAATGGATGAACCCTTTAGCGCTGTTGATGCCATTACGCGTCACCATTTACAAGATCAGTTACTCAGCATTTGCGAGCAAATGCATGAAACGGTTATGTTTATTACTCACGATATTGAAGAAGCCATTTACCTCGCCGATCGCGTGATCGTGCTTGCTGGCTCGCCTGCGACAATAGCACTTGATCAATACATTGATTTACCACGCCCTCGTCGTCGAGGCTCCGACGAACTACAGCAACTAGCACACCAGATTGCGCAGGCTCTCTAGTACTCAGATATATAGAAGGAAAAATATTATGGCAGCAACTCAATTGCTGATTCACGCGCCCACTGAAGACGCTCTCAAACGTGCACAAAATAATGCTCGTAATTTACTTAAGCTCGAAAACGATGCCCAAGTAGAGATCATCGTTAATGGCCCTGCGGCTAAAATTGCGGTAATAATTACCGACTCTGACATTGTCTCCCGTTTAGTGTTGTGTGGTAACAGCTTAAAAGCGCAAGAACTCGCTGCTCAAGCAGAAGCCAAAGTTGTTGATGCCGCAGTGCAATACCTCGCCCATAAACAATCTCAAGGATGGGCCTATATCCGCGCTTGAGTATAAACATATTGGCATCAAAAAAGCCCTTAGATGCGCGCTAGCACCTAAGGGCTTTCTTTATTATAGAGTTCTGCTATTTCACTTTACCAAATATATGACAATGCCTATTTGGCATGAACGACACTGCAAATTGCATAATTAAAAAAATTCCAATATCAAACTCAACACAATGGGTGAATAAATAGTTAATTGAGAATATCGAGTATTAGCAACTTTTTTAACATGAATGACGATAATAACCATTAACCAAACAGCACCTGCGGCATAGGCCATATTATTTTCCAAATGATTATAGTGCTGAAAAAGTTCTGCCATTTCTACTACATCATTGTCGTTTATTATCGATAAATTATGTATTTTATCATCGGCTAAAAATCCATAGTATTTAGACCAGCAGATTAAAATAAATTGAATTACCAATGTCGATATTGAAAATATTTTCATTATTGTTGAGTGCTTTCCTTTCTATCCTATTTGTTCAGCAATGCGCTAAGCTAATTCAGCATTTAGTTATCTCTATTTAAACAACCTTTAAGCTCTCAACTGTTTCTTCAGTGTAAGCTTTTCCTTGTTTGTTAGATTCGGGCTTCAGTTACCAGAGAATTTACTATAATTTGAGACTCAACAGGAACGAGTTTTAGCTGACCTAAGTCATTCAGTTTTACCCAAGTTAGTTCATATCGATTAGAGCAATTTTGAGCCTCAAATTCTGGGCTTTGCCGTGATAATTTAGGTGTAAAAAAAGGCACATTAACAAGAAAGAAATGCTCCTTTCGCCCACGATTTACCACTGAAAAAATGGCTTCTTGATTACTTATTTCCAAAGAGGTTTCTTCGAAAACTTCGCGAACTATAGCTTGCCTAAGTGACTCATTTGACTCGACTCCACCTCCGGGAAAAACCCAATAAGTTCGGCCATCTTTAATACGTTTTATGAGCAGAATTTCAGAATGTTTTTGATTTCTCAATAATGCGCTAACTCTCGGTTGTTGCATTTTATCTCCTACGGAATAGCGCTACGTAACTAACTGACAGTTAGCGTGACATTTAGACTAAAAGGGGGTTCGAAACCTATCTAGAGCAGCCGTCATCGCTTCAGAAAATCCCATGCCACCGTGACCAGCCCCTTCCAGTATCCATAAGTCGCTTTTCGGCCAAGCACGATGTAAATTCAAGGCAACATCCATCGGTCCGGATATATCCCAACGACCATGGATTAAAACTGCAGGTATGTCCGCTAATAGGGGCATCCCTGCCATCAATTCACCATCGGCCAAAAAACAACCTCGGCTCCAGTAGTGCGTAACTAGCCGAGAAAAAATAAGACTAAATTGGGGATCACAATAGCGTAATGAGGGTTCCCAGCCAGGCATGAGTGAAACATGCGTATCCTCCCATCGGCACCACTCAAGAGCAGCCTGTTGATAGACAGCAGGGTCTGAATCGGCTAAGAGTCTTGCGTATGCAGCGCATAAATCACCTTCTCTTTCCGCCTCAGGTAAGAACGAACAAAAACGCTCCCACTCACGTGGAAAGATTCGTCCCATATCCTTTGTGAACCAATCTATTTCACGACGCGTCCCCCAGGGCAAAAGCATGAAGGTGCCCATCATTAAAGGGCTGCGAGAACCTTCTCTAAATACGCTTCACTCATTCCGGCCATCTTCCTTTTGCGTTTTACTCCACCTTTGAACGTTTTTTCATTCGATATCAGTGATACACACATGTGGCG